>NZ_JBAKHM010000041.1:0-30918 GCF_036902725.1 Micromonospora psammae
CTGCGGGAGTCGGAGAGCTACTCGAACGGAATCCTGAAGCTGGTCTACGACGTCAAGCGCTGATCCAGGTCGAGGCCGATCGCGCCGCCGGCGCCCTCGCGCAGCTGCCCGGCGGTGCGTCCGACGTAGGAGCCCAGTGCCCGGGCCAGGTGCGGCTCGAAGAAGTAGTCGAGCTTGGCAACGACATCGGCGGCCGGGTCGCCGGCAGCGAGCAGCTCCGCCGCCGTGCGGGCCCGCTCGATCTGCCGGACCGCGCCCCGCGTCAGTCCGATCGCGGCGCGGAACCGGCGCTCGACGGTGCGCCCCGAGACGGCCGGGCAGTCACCCCGCAGCACCTCGGCGACGAGCGGGTCACGGACCACGGTCCCGGCCCGGACGAGACCTGTCGGCGCTAGTGACCGCGTCGGACGGGTCCTGGCTAACCAGCGGGGGACAAGATGGCACGGTACGGGTCTGGGATCTCGCCAGCGGCAAGCTGCGCCACACTCTCACCGACCAGACCGGCCGGGTGGAGGCGTTGGTGGCAGCGCCTGACGGGTCCTGGTTGGCCAGCGGGGGAGCCGATGGCTCGATACGGGTCTGGGACCCGATGACCGGCGCCCTGCGCCAGACCCTCGCCGGCCACAACGGCTCGGTGTTGGCGCTGGTGGCAGCGCCGGACGAGTCCTGGCTGGCCAGCGGCGGACCCGATGGCACGGTGCAGATTTGGGATCCGATCATCGGCACCCTCCGGCGATCTCTCGCCGGCCATGGCGGTTGGGTGCCGCTTCATTCGGGTTGCAGCTCCAAGCAGGAGCGGCACCAGCGCGCGTACCGCAGCGCATCTGCCATGGACGTCTTCGAGCAGCCGGGGATGCCGCTCGACGAGCCGGGCGAGGCAGTGGTTGACCACCGCGTCGAGCATGGGCCTCGTCTGTCGCTGCAGGGCGTGGCTGTACTCGGTCGTGATCTTGTACAGGCAGGCCGCCACGCGACGGATTCCCCCTTGCAGCGCGAGCTCGATGGCCTCAGAAGCTCAACTTGTCGGAGCCGTTGCGGCGACGACAAGGGTCAGGCCGTTGGCAGGGCGCAGGTGCAGCTCGCCTTCGGGCCGATGCCGCGGAATCCGGTCGAGGTAGACGTGCGCCTGAGCGTCGGCGCTGTCGTTGCGCCCAGGCCGATGGGCGTCCTCGCTGGTGAGCACGGCTCGCAGATGGTCGTCGCTGGCGCAGGCGCCGAGGATGACCTCGGCGAGCCGATCGGACGTATTCGTGTCGACCAACCGGTCGAACACGAAGTCCAGTAGTGCCTGACCCCTGGTCATCTGCCTCTTCGGGGCCGAAGGTGACAGGTGTCCTCGCCACCAACGATGCCGAAAGCTGGCAATTGCTGGAAGGCGCTGGAATATCGTATGGTGGTCCCGTGACCTCCTCTGCCGAAGCCCTCGAACGCCGCATCGACGAGCTGCGCGCCGCCGTCCGTAAGGCGGTGACCGCCGGGGAACGGGAGCGCGCCAAGGTGCTGCGCGGTGAGCTGCGCAAGGCCGAGCGGCAGTGGGAGGAGGCGCTCGACGAGCTCGCCGAGCAGCCCGTTGCGGTCCGCCGGCAGACCGGCCCGCTGCTGCCGCTGCGTGAGCAGGTCCACCAGGCGCTGAACCTGCTGGGTGCGCCGGCCGCACCGAAGCTGATTATCGCCGTGCACGAGGCGTTCCACGTCGGGGAGATGATCCCGGCCCGGCTCACCAGCCTGCGCCGCGACGAGGAACGGTCCTTCCGCTCGGCACCGCACTCCCGGCCGTACTATCTCTGCGCTGCCTTGACCGCCGACCTGCTCGCACCGGCCCGCGGCCTGCTGGCCGTCTCCACCTGGCCGATGGCCACCCGCGTGATCGGGCCGCTGAGCCCGCGCGTAGATTTCCTCACCTCAGCCATCCGCCTGGCCGAACATCTGGACCGGATCCCCGATCCCGGTCCGCAAGCCCGGCGGCTGCTGTGGCGGTTCGCCGCCAACATCCCCGGTGCCGCCGCCAGCGCCGACGCGATGACCGCCGCAGCCGTCGCCGAGGCAGCCGAGGCCGAGCTCGAGATCCACCGGGACACCGACCGGTCGCACCGCGAAGCGGCCGCGAAGCGGGCCCGCGAGCAGCTCGACGACGTGGAGCAGCTCTTCGGCAGCCGGCTGCGGAGCATCTCCGCGACCGGCTCCTGACCCCCTGGTAGCACTTCGTCTTCCGCGAAGGACGACTCGATGAACAACGACACCCAGGACCGACTGCGCCGTATCCGCGGCGCCGGCGCCGCGAAACGCCACAATGCCCGTACGGTCGCCGCGCTGACCGGTAACCCCGGATGCACACGCCGCGCCGTGCTCGACGCCGCCGGCGTCGACAAGGACGCCTTGGCGCGCCACGTCGGATTCCCGGCGAAGTTCGGTCAGTCCCAGTTCGCGATCACCCGCGGTAACGCCTTCGAGGCTCAAGTCAAGGCGAACGGATACGCCGAACTGCTCCGCCTGCTGCGCGAGACCTTGGGCCTCGAGATCCGGGAAGTCGGAAGCACCGACCTGGGGGACGTCGGTGGCAACACCGGGCAGGAGGTCCGGCACGCCCGGTCGCGACAGAAGCTCACCAGCGCCGCGGCCGACCCGAATGCTGCCGCCACCTTTTACGACCACCCACTCCTGCTCCTTGATGTCGGCGGGAACGACATCTACCTCGAGCCTGACCTGGTCGCCTTCCACCACGACGGTGTCTTTCACGTGGTCGAGATCAAGTCCTTCTCCGTGATTGACGACCAGGCCGATGCGCGGAAGGTCGCGGCCGCGGCCACGCAGTCCGCCGTCTACGTGCTTGCCCTTCGGCGGCTGCTCGGCGACGACAAGGTCGCCGACGAGGTCGTGTTGGTTTGCCCGAAGGACTTCTCGAACCAGCCGGTGGCCACCAAGGTCGACGTCCGAAAGCAGCTCATCGTGCTGAACCATCAGCTGTCCCGGCTCACCCGCATCGAGAGCCTGGTCGCGGCGTTGCCGCCGACCCTAACGCTCGACCTCGCGCCGGACCACGACGGCAAACCGAGCCGGCCGGTTGCCGACGTGATAACCGCACTCGGCGAGATCGAGGCGCGGTACGCGCCCGACTGCCTCGCCAAATGCGAGATGGCCTTTTTCTGCCGGCAGGAGGCTACTGGCTGCACCGCGGCTCTGGGACTTAGCGTGCGCGAGGAACTCGGAGGTGTGGAGACCGTCGCCGAGGCGCTCGGCTTGGCCGACGGCACCCTGGTGGCGAGCGACGGCCAGGCCGAGGCGGCGGCGATGCTCCGCACGACCGCCAAGATCTTCGGATCGGTGGCGGCATGAGCGCCATCTCCTCGTACGCCAAAGCGCTGGCCGTGGCCGCTGGCAGTGCCGTGCCGATCGCAACACGTCGCCATGTCCACCTGTCCGACCGGCCGTTGGTGTTAGTCCCGCTGGCGCTGGCGGGCGAGGCAAATGCGCCGCTGGCCGCGATGATCGGCACTGACCAGCACGACCCGGCCCTGTTGGTGGTGCCCCAACCGCGGAACCGCGACCTCCGCTTCGACTTCGCCGCCTCGTTGGCCGACGTCGTGCTGGCCTATGTGCGCTCCTGTACTGCGAGGTTCGAGGTGGTCGGCTCGAACAAGGTGTTCCTCGATGCTCCCCAATTGCTGGTTCCGAACGGGGCCGGCCTCGGTTTCGTCAAGCTGCTCGGCAGATCCACCCGCTTCCGGCGCATCAACGGTCCGTTCCCGGTAGCGCAAGGGGTGCCGCTGCTGGGCCGGTGGCTGACCTACCTGGGCGAGCGATCCGAGCACCCCGGCTCCTCGGCCATGCTCGCGATGACTCAGGCCCTGAACCTGCATTGGGCCAGCGGGCAGAGCGCTGTGGAGGACGCGAACCTGGCCGCACTGCTCGGCTGGATCGACCCGCCCGAGGGAGTCTCCGGGCCGGAGGCCGCGCTTGCGGCCGAGGATCCGCTCGTCTGGCCGCCAGCCGGCCCCTCAACCGACCCCGCCTTCGACAACGAAGTGCTGGCGCCCGCCATCCGGGCGTATGAGAGCGCTGCGCCCGACAGCCCGAAACGGCTGCGCGCGGTGGAAACCCTCGAGCGTGAGCTCCGTGGCCAATTGGAGCCAACCTGGCGGTTGATGTGGCGCGCGATCGAGGTTCTTCGGAGGTTGCCGGCCGCAGAGACGGTTGAGACCCGCTGGACGGCGGATCGCCGAGATTTCAGCCGCTACCACGACTACCTCACCACCGATGGCCGTCCGCAGGCCCGCCGGGACGGTGCGGTGGCCGCGGCTCGTCGACTCCAGTCCCTCGAGCGGGAGCAGACGACCTACGACGCCAGCCGCGCCCTGGACGATCCCCTCGTCATGGCGAGCTACCGGGTCAACGGCGAGGCGTTTCAGGGGACCGTCGTTTCGGTCGACCGTGATCGGCGCATCCGGAGTGAGAAGGGTCGCCGGGTCACCCGACCGCTGATCGTGGTCAGCACCGGCGATCCTGTACATCTGCCAGTCGGCAAGGCGTTGCGGGCGCCGGAGCGCATGAAACAGAACGCCCGGATCACCGAAATCGCGCGATCGGCCGACGGTGTACTGGTCCGCCTCGAGCTCGACGGAGGCATGGGCCGGGCGGCGGCTCCCGCGCCGGGCAGCGTGCCCGAGGTCGGCGACGAGATCACCTACACCAGCGTCTACCCGGACGCGATCCGCACACCCGACCTGCCGCCGACCGACCAAACACCGTGGACCCACGGCGGACCGCCCCGACCGTACGTACCGACCGATGACGACGCCCAGGAGCCATGGGAATGACCATCGACCCAGCAGCCGAAGCCGAACGGGTTATCGCCGCTATCCTCGCCGACTTCCGATCCCGCAGGCACCGCGGCGTGGTCGTCGATTCCCCACCCGGGGCGGGAAAGTCAACCCTCGTGGTCCGGACCGCGGTCGCGCTCGCCTCGGCCGGCGAGCGGCTGATTATTGTCGCCCAAACCAATGAGCAGGTCGACGACCTGACCACCAACCTCTCCGCCGCCCTGCCGACCGGTCTCATGATCGGACGGCTGGCGAGTTCCACATACGTGCGGCCAGCGCGCCTCGCGGTCCTGACCAACGTGCTGGTCGACAGAGATCTCGGCAACCTGCTGAGCTGTGAGATCGTCATCGCGACGGCCGCCCGCTGGGCCTACGTGAAGGACCGCTCCTGGCCGTGGGCGATTGTCGACGAGGCCTACCAGATGCGTTCGGACTCCCTGCTCGCCATTGCCCCGCGGTTCGAGCGGGCCCTGTTCGTCGGCGACCCGGGCCAGCTGGATCCATTCTCCGTGGTCGAGAACGACCGTTGGCGCGGGCTCAGCTGGGACCCGATGCAGAGCGCGGTGGCCGGGCTGCTGCGCTCCAACCCCGACCTGCCGGTTCATCGGCTGCCCGTCTCGTGGCGGCTGCCCGCGAGCGCCGAAAAGGTCGTGGCCACCGCCTTCTACCCATACACCGGGTTTCGGACCGGCGCCGAACCGGGAGACCGTGAGCTCACCTTCGGCACCCGCGCCTTCGGGCGCTCTCCCCTGGACGCCCTGCTGGCCGAGGCGGCGACCACCGGCTGGGGCTTCTACGAACTGCCCGCGCGACACACCCCCCGGACAGACGCCGAAGCGGTTTCCACGGTCGCCGACGTAGTTCGGAGATTTCTCGAACGCGGAGCGATCGCGCGGTCGGGGAACGACTCTCGGCCGATCACCTCGCAGCGAATCGCGGTCGGCACCGCGCATCGCGATCAAGCGGCGGCCCTTCGCGAAGCGCTGTCCGACCTGCCGGACGTCACGGTCGACACGGCGAATCGCTTGCAGGGCCGAGAGTACGACCTGACCGTGATGCTGCATCCGTTGTCGGGACGACGCGACGCCACAGCGTTCCATCTCGAGGCCGGACGCCTGTGCGTACTCACCTCCCGCCATCGACAGGCCTGCGTCGTCGTCGGACGGGCCGGCATCCGGGAGCTGCTCGACGCGCACCCATCCAGCGAGCCAGTTCACCTACACGAGCCGGTCAAATTCCCAGACGGATGGGCGGCCAACCAGACCGTCATGAATCACCTGTACGCCCACCGCGTCGCGGCCTGACATCTCTTGAAAGGAGCCGGACATGAGGTTCCTGCATACCTCCGACTGGCACATCGGCAAGACCCTGAAGGGTCACAACCGCCTCGCCGAGCAGCGCGCGGTTCTTGAGGAGATTGTCGTCATTGTCCGGAAGTACGAGGTGGACGCCGTCCTCATCGCGGGCGACATCTACGACTCGGCGGCACCGTCGGCCGAGGCTCAGCAACTTCTCGTCCGGACCTTGCTCGAGATCCGCAACTCCGGGGTGCCGGTGATCGCCATCGCCGGCAACCATGACCACGCTCCGACCTTCGACGCGTACCGACCGCTGATGAACGAGGTCGGCATCCACCTCGTCGGCACCCCCGGGGCCGGCTCGGACGGAGCGATTGAGATAACCGCCCGCTCGACCGGCGAGTCCGCGGTGGTCGCGACGTTACCCTTCGTCTCTCAGCGCACCGTCATCCGCGCAGCCGAGCTCATCGCCAACACGCCCGTGATGAACTCCATCAGCTACGCCCAGCGCGTCGAGGACATGCTGGCGGTCTTAGCCCGGGCCTTCCGGCCGGATGCCGTCAACATCCTGATGGCACACCTCACCGTGACCGGAGGCAAGTTCGGTGGCGGCGAGCGCGACGCCCAGTCGATCTTCGAATATCAGGTGCCGGCTATCGCGTTCCCGGCCCAGGCGCAGTACGTGGCGCTTGGGCATCTGCATCGCCGGCAGGCGATCGGCGCGCCGTGTCCGGTGCACTACAGCGGCTCGCCGATCGCAATCGACTTCGGAGAGCAAGACAATGAGAGTGTCGTGTGCCTGGTGGAGGCGACACCGTCAAAGCCGGCGGAGGTCACCGACATCCCGATCAAAAGCGGTCGCCGCTTGATGACGCTCCGTGGCACTCTCGCCGAGATCGAGAGCCGGGCGCGTTGCGCCGGCGATGCGTTCCTCCGCGTTCAGCTCAAGGAGCCGGCGCGTGCCGGTCTGCTCGAGGAGGTCCGCGACCTCCTGCCAAACGCCCTCGACATTCGCATCGATCCGGCCTTCGCCGCCCCGAACGCCACCAGCCGGCCGGCGAGCAGCGGTATCGAGCGCACCCCGACGGAACTGTTCGCCGAATACTGCGCCACCAAGAACGTCGATGACCCACGGCTGGCGGCACTCTTCGCGCGCCTGCACGACGCAATCTCCGAGTAGTAAGGGGCAAGTTATGCGGCCAGTGCTTCTGGAGATGACCGGCTTCGGATCGTTCCGTGAGCCGGCGACGGTCGACTTCACCGACGCGGACTTCTTCGCCCTCCTCGGCCCAACCGGCGCCGGCAAGTCCACCGTCATCGACGCGATGACCTTCGCACTGTATGGATCGGTGCCGCGCTGGGACGACCGGCGAACCGTCTCGCTGGCGCTGTCACCGGCGGTGAAGAGGGGAGTCGTGCGCCTGGTCTTCGACGTGGGTGCCAGCCGGTACGTCGCCGCGCGCGAACTGCGGCGAACCCGGGTGGGCGTCGGCATCCACAGCGGCCGACTCGAACGGTTGATCGATGCCACCCGGCTGGGGTCCATCGATGACGAGACCGAGTTGATCGCGGCCGACGGTAAGGTGAACGCCGCCGTCGAAGAACTCCTCGGGCTGTCGTTCGACCACTTCTGCTCCTGCGTCGTCCTGCCCCAAGGCGACTTCGCCGAGTTCCTCCACGCCAAGCCAGCCGACCGCCAGAAGATCCTCACACGCCTGCTCGGAATCGACCTGTACGAAACGATCGGACAGCGCGCCAACGCCGAAGCGGCCGAGGCCAAGCAGCGAGTCGCTGTCCTCGATGAGCAGATCGGCCGCCTCGCCACCGTCACGCCGGAGGCCGTGGTCGAGGCGAACCAACGAGTCCAGCACCTCACCGCGCTGAAGGACAAGGTCATCACCGTCCTGTCCGAACTGGCGGCCGCTACAGCAGCGATCGACGAAGCGCGGCGAAACACCGATCGGATCCGCGAGGAGACGCAACTACTCGGCGGCGTCGCCCTCCCAGCCGACCTTGAGATGCGCGCCGAGCGGCTGGCCGAAGCGACAGGCGCCGCAGATCGGGCCACCGAGGGCTTCGCCGTGGCCGAGAAGGCTGACGACATCGCGAGGACGACCTTCGAGACGGTGGCCGCGGAACGGGGTTTCCTGGAGCACGCGAAGCGCAACCACGCCGAGCGCTCACAACTTGAGCAACAGCTACCCGACGCGGAGAACGATCGCGCGGAGGCGGCTAAGACTCTCGCCGCGGTCACCGCTGAACGCGATCTGGCGATGCAGACGGCGGCCGCTGCCCAAGCGGCGTCCGAGGCTGTGAAGGCGACGGCAAAGGCCGCGCGCGAACGCGTCGAGACGGTCCGGTCCCAGTACGAGAAGCTCAGCAGGCTGTCCGTTCCGACCGGGATAGGTGAGATCCAGGAACGAGAAATCTCCGCCAAGAGTGCGCTGGCGGCCGCCGGCCGACGCCTCGCCGAGGCGGAGGAGGCGGAGTCTGACGCGCGGCGCGATGTTGAGGCGGCACCCACCCGTAGCCTGCTGGACCAGGGTAAACACCACCACGCCGAGTTGACCAAGCTCGCGGCCGCAGAACCGGACCTGATCGCCCGGGCCGACCGCGCGCGAGCGGAGGTCACTGCGAGGCAGGTCGCACTCGACGAAGCGATCCGGGCCGTGGGCCAGGCTCGGCTGGCCTGCAATGAAGCCAGGCGGGCCGAAGCCGCGTCGGTACTTCGGCCGCACCTCGTAGCGGGCGAGCCGTGCCCGGTCTGCGAGCATCCGGTGGAGGAGCTGCCGGCACCCCTCGAACATGAGACCGTCGCGGCGACCGAGAAGGCCCTGGCAACCGCCGAACGGCACCGCGACACCGCAGCTCGGCAACACACTGCGGCTCTGGCACAGGAGCAGAAAGCCACCGATGCGCTTGCCGCAGCGCGGGAAAGAACAGCCGAGCTCAGGCGAGCGCTCACCGGCGAATGGGCGGACGAGAGCGCCGTCGACGGCGAGCTGAGCCGTCTGGACGGCCTGAACTCCAGACTCAAGTATGCCGGTGCAACGCTCCGCGAGGCTCGGGCTGCTCACGAAGCGGCCAGCCATGCGGTAGCGGTGCTTGCGAAGACGTACTCGGAGGCGCGGACAGCACTGACCGCGGCTCGGGATCCACTTGTCTCGCTCGGCGCGCCGTCCGTGGACGGCCTCGGCCTCGCGGACGCCTGGCACACCTTGGCGAGCTGGTCCGGTCAGAAGGCCGAAGCCGACGCCAAACTCCTCGACCTAGCCGAAGCCGAGGCGCGCAAAGCCGACGCCGAGTCGTTGTCGATGGCGGCGCGTCTGAAGCAAGCGCACGGGGAGGTCGAACGCCTGGATGCGGCCCGGGTGGCCGCGGAGCGTTCGGATCGAGAAGCCGAACTGGCGCTTCGCACGAAGAATGACCGCCTGAGGACTCTGGCGGAAGCCCTGGCCGCGGCGCCGAGCAGTGCCGAGGTCGCGGCCGAGCTGGCTCGGATCGACCAGCTAGAGGCGGAAGCCAAGGTCGCACAAGGGGAACTGAAGAAGGCCCGTGCCGGCCGCGATTCGGCTATTCAAGCGCTCGCCTCCTTGAGCGCTCAGGAGCAGACGGCTTGGCAGGAATTTCGAGCGGCCCGGGACTTGCTCGTTCCGCTCGGGGCCCCGCCGGTCCGGAAGGAGGACCTGCAGATTGCCTGGGCCGAGCTCGTCGGCTGGGCCGAGCAGGAAGTCGGCAGGCGAGAGGTGACGTTCGCGACCGCCCGGGCTGCTCTTGCGGCGGCGGAGCATCACCGTGGCGAGAAGGCGCTCGCGCTTGGTCGGGCCCTCGAACAGGCCGAAATCGCCGTCTCTCCTGCCTCCGCAGCGGGTACGGTTTCCGCGGCCGTCGCTGCCGAGCTTGAGCGGGCGCGCGCCCACGTCCAGAGCCTCGAGGCGCAATTGTCGCAGCTGGCCGACCTGCGCTCCAGCCGGGCCAAGTCGGTCGAGGAGCATGCCGTCGCCAGCACGCTGGGCGGCCTACTGCGGTCGAACGAGTTTCCCCGCTGGCTCGTGGCATCGGCTCTTGACGTCTTGGTCCAGGACGCCTCGGCGAGCCTTGCCGAGCTGTCCGGTGGCCAGTTCAGCCTCGCGCATGAGAACGGCGAGTTCGTGGTGATCGACCACAACAACGCCGACCTGCCTCGGCCAGTGAAAACCCTCTCCGGCGGCGAGACGTTCCAGGCGAGCTTGGCGCTGGCGCTCGCCCTCTCGGCGCAGATCACCACGTTGGCCGCGGCGGGCTCGGCCCGGCTGGACTCGATCTTCCTGGACGAGGGGTTCGGAACGCTCGACGAGGTAACCCTGGAGACAGTCGCCAGCACGCTGGAGAACCTTGCCAGCCAGGGCAATCGCATGGTCGGAGTAGTCACCCACGTAGGCGTCCTGGCCGACCGTGTCCCCGTGAAGTTCCGAGTAAGCCGCGATCAGTTCGGCTCAGCCATCATGAAGGACAACCTGTGAACAGTTGGAGGGCATCAACCGGGCCAAGAGTGTAATCGTGGTTGTCGAGGTGCTCACCGACCAGGTGCAGCATCTGGCTGGCCGTGATGTGCACCAGCTACGAGCCGGCGGCGCCGGCGGCTCGTATGTGTGTCGTGCTGACGGCGCAATGCTGGCGGGTGGCGCTGCAACGCGATGCGCCGGCGGCGCGCCGTCTGCACTACTGGCGCACCCCCGACGAATCGAGGTCTCCAGGGTGGCCGTCCATGACCGATTATCGGCCATGAACGTGCTTTCCTCGCTATACGCCTAACGGTTGGGCCGGACAGTTGCGTGTCGGCCACCTCAAACTAACAAGGAGTGCCGTGAACGAGGATGCTGTTTACACCGCCGCCCGCAGAGTGATCGACGCCGGTCTGGCCGGAAGCGGGTCGGCCTTCACCCCTGGCCGGGCTGTGTGGACAGAGGAAGCTGCTGACCAGCTGTATGCCAGGTTTGTTCAGCAGCCCGACGCGGGCAGGGGCAGCTTCGTCAGAAAGCTACAGGGGCAGCTTGCCGCCGCGCCGCCCACGGCGGTGCAGCTCATGGGCGAGCTGATCTACCTGCATCTGCTCCTGCCTCGTGACATCGGCGGCGCGGCGAAACGCGCCGTGATCAACGGGGCGATGTCGCTGCTGCCGGAGCCGGTCGAGATCCCCGTGGACCTCGACACGGTTCTCGACGCCGGCGTAGTCCGGGCCGGCACCGCCTACATGACGCAGCGGGACCGGCAGATCGCGTGGCTCGTGCGGTTTGTGCAGGCGTGGAAACGCCTGCCGGTCAACGATCAGCAGGCGGCACTTCACGACCCGTGGGCCTTCAAGGACGTGGTGGACAGCATTCCGATCAACAGCGCCTACAGCCAACGCAACATTCTGCTGAACCTCGTGTTTCCCGACACCTTCCCACCGGTCGCCTCCCGGCGGCACAAGAAGCTGATCGTGACCGCGTTCGCCGACGAGCTGCCCCATCAGAGCGGCGACGTCGATCGGGACTTGGCGGAGCTGCGGACGGCGCTGTCGGTCAAGGCGGGCACGCCGGTTCATTTCTATCAACCGCCATGGGTCGACCGGTGGCGGCAGCAGACGGGGCCGGCTGGCGACGGCAAGGGACCGCGCGGCTGGCTGGTACGAGGCGCGAAGGTGCACGGACACAACCTGATCGGCCAATGGCTCACCGAAGGGTTCTGCTCCATCGCCTACCCCGGGCTGCCAGAACTGAAGCCCGGCCTGTCGAAGGGGGACCTGGACCAGCAGCTACGGGAATCCTTGCCAGAGTTCTCGCCGTCCCAGCGCGGTCTCCACGTGGGGGTGCTCGACCGGTTCCTCAATCGGATGAGCGAGGGCGACATCGTCGTCACCGTCGACGGGCCCAAGGTGTATGTCGGCACCATCACCGGCCCCGCCGCCTGGGTGAACACGCCTGACGACCTGTCAAACCGCAGGCGGAAAGTTGCCTGGGCAAATCCCGACGCACCAGTCACCCGCAACGAGCTGTCCGCCGAGGCGCGGAACAAGCTGTCCGGCCAGCTGACCGTGACCGACCTCGGAACCTACGTCACCGAGTTCGCAGCCCTCGCCGAACTGGACGACCAGCCGGGGGAGGAGGACGTCGAGGACCAGCTCGAGGTGGCCGAGGTGGAGCTGCCCGAGCCCACCGCCGAGCTGGCCGACGAGCTGCTCATCGAACAGGACTGGCTCAGCGACACGGTCGACCTGCTGCGGGAGAAGAAGCAGATCGTGCTGTACGGCCCGCCCGGCACCGGCAAAACCTATCTGGCCCAGGCGCTGGCCCAGTTCCTCACCGGGCAGGCCGACAACGCCTACCGGCTCGTCCAGTTCCACCCCTCGTACTCGTACGAGGACTTCTTCGAAGGCTTCCGCCCCCGGGCCGCCGCCGAGGGCGGGGTCGGCTTCGCACTCGAGCCCGGGCCCTTCAAACAACTCGTTGCGGATGCGAAGGACGACCCGTCCCAGGCCCACATCCTGATCATCGACGAGATCAACCGGGCGAACCTCGCCAAGGTCTTCGGGGAGCTGTACTTCCTGCTCGAGTACCGCAACCGCAGCATCCAACTGCAGTACTCACCAACTGAGGACTTCGAACTTCCACCGAACGTCTACCTGATCGGCACCATGAACACCGCCGACCGATCCATCGCGCTCGTTGACGCCGCCATGCGCCGCCGGTTCTACTTCCAGCCGCTGTTCCCCGGCGAGACACCCCTTGACGGACTGCTCCGCAAGTGGCTGAAGAAGCACAACCTCCCTGCCGACCGCGCGGACCTACTCGACGAGCTCAACCGCGTCATCGGCGACCGCGACGCCGCGGTCGGCCCGTCCTATCTGATGACGACGCGGGCCGCCACCGAGAAAGGGCTGGCGAGGATCTGGAAGAACGCCATCATGCCCCTGCTCGAGGAACGGCACCTCGGCGACGGAGTCGACATCAACCTCCGCTACGGCCTCGACGCACTCCGCAAGCGCCTGAAGCAAACGGCCGTCCCAACAGCGGTGCCGGCACCGAGGGCCCATGCGGGAGACCCGGCGCAGTGAGGCTGATCAGCCTACGCGAGCACCAGACGCTCGAGTGTGAGCCGATGACACCGGCCGTCGCCCGGGCGACGGCCGCGACCAAGCTCGTCGACACCTCACTCACCCTCGACGGGCGGCTCCTGTTGCGATCCGGCTCCATGGTCGGCGCGGCCCGCATCGTCGCCGGCGACGAACACGTCGAGTTGCACGTACGGCCGAAAATCGGGATCGCTCGGTTGATGTGGCTGCTCGGCTACGCCCGCGACTCCCGCGGCTGGCGCACCGAACCCGTCGGCCTGACCCCCGAACACGACCTCGTGCCAGCGATAGCAGTCGCCTTCGCTACCGCCACCTCCCAGGCACTCGCCGCGGGCCTGTTGCAGGGATACCGGCCGGTCGAGGAGGCCTTGCCGCTGGTGCGCGGCCGGCTCCGCGAGGCAGACCAACTGCGGACCCGGCCGGGATTGGCCCTACCGGTCGAGGTGCGCTATGACGACTACGACACGGACATACCAGAAAACCAGATCCTGCTGTCGGCCGTACGCCGCCTGCACCGCCTACCCGGCGTCCCCCCGGCCACCCGCAACGCCCTGCACCGCATCGCGGCCGCACTCGCCGACGTCACACCCCTCATGGCGGGCGCCCCCATACCCAAGACCATGCCCAACCGGTTCAACAACCGCTACCAACCGGCCCTGCGGCTCGCCCGGCTGATCCTGGCCGGGGCCAGCATCGAACACGCCCACGGCTCAACCCTCGCGGCCGGCTTCGTGTTCGACCTCAACACCGTGTTCGAAGACTGGTTGACCACAGCCCTACGGCACGCGATCGAGACACGCTACGGCGGAGCCATCACCGGACAACACCAGATGCACCTCGACCACGACCACCTGCTACCCCTGGTACGGCCAGACATCACCTGGTGGAACGGGCGCCAGTGCCTGGCCGTCATCGACGCCAAATACAAGGCACCCGGCAGCACCCCACCCCGCGACGACATCTACCAAATGCTCGCCTACTGCACCGCGCTCAAGCTGACCCACGGCCACCTCGTCTACGCATCCGCAGGAGCAGAACCAGTTCGCTACCAGCTCATAGGCAGCGGGGTACACATCGTCGTGCACCGTCTCGACCTGTCGGCCCCTCTCACCGAACTGAACGAGCAGATCAACCAAATGGCCAACGCGATCGCAAGCGTCGAGGTCGCAAGCGGCGTCTCAGCAACCCACACCGCACACCCTGCCGCGGCAGCCAAGGACGGCGGTTACGCATCATGATCCAGCTGGTAGCAGACGGAACCTGGCACGGACTCGAGGACTATCTACACGCGGACGTCTGCAAGCGGGCCGCAATCTCATACATCGGACCAGCTGCCGCAGACCTACTCGACCTGACGGCCGACGACATGATCATCGTTGACGGGTCCGACGTCGCTCTACTCGCCGGACAGGTTGACCCGAACACGATCAGCCGATGGCACAAAGCCGGTGTGGACGTCCGCACGTTACCGAACCTGCACGCGAAGATGATCCACCTCGAGGGCGGCGAGACATACGCCATCATCGGCTCAGCCAACGCCTCCGCTCGCTCCCGTGACCTGCTCAGGGAAGCCGCAGTCCTCACCGACGACGAATGACTGTGTGCACAGGTCGCCGAGCAGTTGGACGTCTGGTGGGTCGAGAGCGACCCAATCGGTCAGGCATGGCTGAAGCGAGCTCGCGAAATCTACCGTCCCCCGGCCCACATACCGGGCCAACGCCGGCCCGGGCCAAGGCCTCGCCGCTTGTGGGTCGGGATTGCCGTCAACGACGCGGCCCCGGTCCCACCGAAGGCTGCCGCCGGACGGGAGAACCTCGAACAACGCTACGGGCGCGGCCTAGTCGACTCATCGACCGGGTGCTCCTGGCCGCCAACCCCGCCGACGGCGCGCTCAGCGCGCGCCCTCTCGCCACGAACTTCGATCACGAGTTCGGCTGCTTGCCGATCCACTTCTCGTAGATCTTGCCGTAGGTCACGCCGGTTGTTGTCGACGCGTACACCCACGATGGCAGCTACATCCGCGTCGAGGACATCAACATCACCTCGGCCCAGGGGAGAGGGCCAGACGACATCGAGCTTGAGATCTTCTGGGACAACGCCCCAGCGCGCACGGACCAGTAAGACGGGATGTCCGGCGACCGTGGCCGGCGGTCGAGGAGAGCATCCCGGCGTGCCATTAGCGTGTCATTGGGCGAGGACAGCAGGGGCCAGCCGAGGCCACGGGAGACCGCCGAGGCCAGGCCGCCAAGCCTGTAGACAGGCAGAGATCGACAATTCCCAAGCTGACAGTCGCGTGCCCCATGCGTGCCCGTTCGGATGGGTGACGGCGGTCAGCGGCGGTCAGCTCCTGGACGTGGCGGTCAGCGTGGCGAAGCAGGTCAAGCCAGGTCACTGCCGAGCGGCTTCCGTCCGTGTCCACACTTCCTAAACCGTGTGTCGCGGGTACGGATCCTCTTCAAGAGCTCTGTCTCGGTTACTGCATCGGCGTCGACCTCCTAGCCGGACGTTCGAGACCGACAGGGCCCCGTCTCCCGCTTCGAGCGTGAGGATCGGCGGCTCCGTGTCGAAAGGCGCCCGGCCGGCGGCATGCCCGTCAGGTTCGTAGCCTGACGTTCCTGCGGCTGTTCA
Source organism: Micromonospora psammae (assembly GCF_036902725.1). Lineage (NCBI taxonomy): Bacteria > Bacillati > Actinomycetota > Actinomycetes > Micromonosporales > Micromonosporaceae > Micromonospora > Micromonospora psammae. The sequence goes on from NZ_JBAKHM010000041.1 coordinate 15,837, forward strand.
GTGCGAATCAGATGAAGGCGTAGGGGAGTCCCTCCGGGGAAAAACACCATAGACACTCAGATGTGGGGATTCGGGTTCACGCCGCCGACGCGGCCTGCCGTGAGGCGGTCTGGACCCGCCGGCATGACGTTCTGCGTCGCCTGGCCCGGTCGGTTCGTGCTGAGGTGCGGGTGCTGGCGTTGACTGGGCTGGTCCGGGTCGGTCAGGACAGCGACGTTGCCGCGCATCTGGCGATGACGCGCCGCTGGTCCGGGCCGTGGCCCGGGAGGCGGCCCGCCGGCTCGGCATCGACGCCCGGGAGCATTACCGGACCGCGACCGGCGCCGGTGAACCGGCACTGGGTGCGATCGCCGGGCTTGCCGAGACCGGCTCGGCAGCGGATGCCCGCTGCTGCGGCCGCTGCTGACCCACTCGCAAGCCAGAGTCCGTGTCCAGGCGGTACGAGGCCTGCGCCTGCTCGAGGCGGTTGTCGCGCAGGAGGTGCTGCCGCTGCTACGGGACTCGTCGCCGGCGGTGGTCCGAGCGGTGACCACCGCGCTGCGGCCCTTCAGCGAGTGCCCTGCCGCCAGGCCTTCCGTGGCAGTTGCTCGGCGACGCTCGGGTGGAGTTGCGCCGGGCCGGCTACCGCCTCCTGCGTGGCCACAGCGTCGACGTCCAGTTGCGCGCTGCCCTGATGTTCACCCTCGACCCGGACCCTCGCCTGGCCGAACGTGGCAAGGCCGACGTGACCCGCCTCGCCCGCGACGGCGCACGAACTACCTGGCGTCGCACTCCACCACCCGAGCTGCCGGTCACCGCCGTTCAGCACGGCGAGCTCACCGCCTTGGCGGCACGAGCAGCGGCGGCACTCGGCGAGGACACCAGCCGGATGCTCACCACCTGGCTGGCGCGTACCCGCCCCGACGCATGAGTGCAGCGCCGCCGCTCACTAGCGCTCCGCAGTATTCGGCCGGCCGCCACACCATGGCGCGGCGCCGGAGCCGCTCGCGGCGGGCACCGGTCACCCAGTGATCGGGTCCGTCACCGGAGTAGCAGAGTGTGCTGTCGAGGCCCTGCCGTCTCCGCCGATCGTGCAGGCGACGCTCAAGCCGACGATGCCCCCGGTGAGCCGGCCCTGAGCAACCGGCGGAGACCGGTTCGCGGGTCGTCGCCGCTGTCCGCCTACGCTTCGGCCGGGGCGTAACGCAGTTCGAGGACGCCGTTGCCCAGGGCCCGCGAGCTGGTGAGCTGCAGCGGATGCGGGCCGTCGCCGGCCGCGGCCTCGAACAGACGCAGGCCGGCGCCGACCGCGATCGGCAGCACGAACAGGTGAAGCTCGTCCAGCCGGCCCTGCCTGAGCAGCCAGCGCACCAGCGTCGGGCTGCCCAGCACCAGCATCTGGCCGTCGCCGGAGCTGCGGATCCGCTCGACGTCGTCGGCCGGGTCGGCGCCGAGGACCGTGATGTTGTCGCGCTGCCTGCCGGCCGGCATCGTCGTGGACACCACGTACGTGTCGGTCGAGTCGATAAGCCCGAGCACCGGAGAATCCGGGGCCTCCTGCCGCAGTGCCTCATAACCCTCGTATGAGCGCCGGCCGAGCAGAAGCGCCTCGGGACGTGGCACGGCGGCCATCGCTGCGTCCATCTCCTGGTCGAAATACGGGTACTGCCATTTGCCCGTACCGTCCACGATGCCGTCCACGGACATGAACAGCCCAGCGGAAATCTTGCGCATTTGGTGACAACCTCTCGGTCTGCGGCTCAATGGTCTTCGGTTACGACGATCACAGATTGCGCGCTACCTCGGTCAACCGATCGGTGAGGAAAGCGCGCTCGATCTCGTTGTCGGTGAGAGTCAGCGCCTCCTCGTAGGCCGTCATCGCCTGCGGCCAGTTCTCCAGCCGGCGCAGGAAGTCGGCCCGGGCGGCGCTGAGATATCCGTACGTGGCCAGGGCCGGATCGGCCAGCAACGGCGTCAGCGCGTCGAGTCCGGCCCCGGGCCCGTCGCGCATCCCGATCGCGACGGCGCGATTGAGCTCGACCACGGGGGACGGCCACAGCCGGAGCAGGACGTCATAGATGCTGACGATCTCGGCCCAGTCGGTGTCCGACCAGCTCGGCGCCTCGGCGTGCAGGGCGGCGATCGCGGCCTGGAGGGCGTACCGGGTCGGTGGCCGCCGCAGCAGGGCCTCGGTCAGCAACGACTGACCCTCGGCGATGAGCTGCCGGTCCCAGCGCGAGCGGTCCTGTTCGGACAACAGCGCCATGCGCCCGTCGGCGGCCATCCGGGTCTCCTGACGTGACGATATGAGCAGCAGCAGAGCCAGCAGGGCGATGGTCTCCGCGTTGGTCGGCATGAGCAGATGCAGCATGCGGGCCAGCCTGATCGCGCTGTCGGTCAGATCGCGGCGTACCAGGTGGGCGCCGAGCGGCGCGGTGTGCCCGGTGGTGAAGATGAGATGGACGACCTCGAGGACGGCCGTGAACCGCTCCTCGAGCTGATCCGGGCCCGGTACCCGATAGGGAATGCGGGCCGCGGTGATCTTCCTCTTGGCCCGGGTGATCCGGGCCGCCATGGTGGCCGGCGGTACCAGGAACGCCCGCGCCACCTCGGGCGTGGACAGACCACAAACCAGGCGCAGCGTCAGCGCCACCTGCGCTTCGGTCGACAGTGCGGGGTGGGTGCAGGTGAAGATGAGCCGGAGCCGGTCGTCGTTCAGGGCGTCCTCGGGCCCCTGCACCGTCTCGTCCGTGACCACCAGGGACATCTTCCGGCGGAACACCGACTCGCGGCGCAGCACGTCGCGGGCCCGGTTGCGGGCGATGGTGGTGAGCCACGCGCCCGGCCGGTCTGGGATGCCGTTCTCGCCCCACATCTCCAACGCCTGCGCGTACGCATCCTGGGCGCACTCCTCGGCCAGGTCGAGATCCCCGGTCAGATGGGCAGTGGTGCTGAGCACCTTGGCCCAGTCGCGGCGGTGGGCCTCGGTCACCGCCGCGACGACCTCGTCTCTCGTGTCGTTCACCCGTGGTCAACCACCGGACGGATCTCCAGGCCACTGTGCGTGTAATTCAGCTCGGGCAGCAGCTTCGCCAGCTCCAGGACCTCGTCCAGATCGGCCGCTTCGAGCAGGTAGTAGCCGCCGAGTCCTTCCTTGGTCTCCAGGAACGGGCCGTCGGTGGTGTGGATCTGACCGAGTGCGTCCACACGCAGCGAGGTGGCAGTGGGGGCCCTCTCGAGCTGCTGACCGTCGAGAACGCGGGAGCCGGCCTTGGCCGTGAAAGCCGCGTGGCCGCCGTCGTGAGCCTTCCACTGCTCGTCGGTCATCGCATCCCACTGCTCGGCGTCGCCGTAGATGAGGATCATGTACTTCGCCATGTCTCGAACCCCTCGGGTGCGGGCCCCCTATGCGGTGGCCTCTACCCTACGACGTGTGAGGCGGGCGGCAGATCGACAGCCGGACGAGATTCAGTCCTTCGCGCACGCCAGAAGGCGCTCCAGCGGCTCTGGGTCGTATGGGGCGTTCAGTCCCAGAACGATGTGGGTGGCGCCGGTTTTGAAATAGGCGTCGGCCGCGTCTGCCGCGGCCGTCTCGATCATCGTGGTGCGCTCGATCTCGCCCGGGTCGCAACCCTGCTCAGCACACCAGCGGTCGAGCACGGCGTTCTTCTCGGCGAAGCGCTCAGCCGAGCCGAAGTCGTTCCACCTGTCGGCATACTGCGTCACGATGCGCAGCGTCACCTTTTCGCCGCTGCCGATCAGCATCGGCACCCGGGATGCCGGTGGAACCAGCGCGTCGAGCCGGGACCGTACGCGCCGGACGCCGCCCTCGAGGGGCGGCAGCCGCTCACCGGGACGGCCGAACTCGTAGCCGAACTCGGTGTAGTCCCGGCCGAACCAGCCGGCCCCTAGAAGCCCGTCGTCCGGCGCCCACACCAGCGCCGGCCCACGCGACGGGGACCCTGCCCGCCGATCGCTGCCGCCGGTCTCGCGGTCGAGATTGAGGAGCAGGTTGGGAGCAGACGGATGCACTGAACGGCATTGAACAGCGCCCAACGGCAGTGAACGGTATCCAACTGCACCCACCACAGCCTGTAAGTTCTCGTTCTCGCAGGTCAGAGTGGGTGCGGCGTCCTGCTTCACCGCGGAGTGCTCCGCGGTTTTGCGCAGCGGTCGACAGCGCTCTATGTCCCCTGGCAACGGTGCATGCACAGGCCGCGGCGGTAAGGAGCTGCTAGATGGCCATGCCTTGCAAGTGGGAGCAGATTGGGTGCGGGTTGGCGAAGTGGTCACCGCGCCCGAAGTGCTCACCGACGTTGGACAGGGCCGAGGGCTTTGACCTTGGTGATGTGGGCGAGCGGTCCGGCGTGACCTCCCAGAAAGCACCGAAGTGGTCAAGCTGCAGGCCCTATGGATCCGACCGCCTCGTCGGTCCGCGCCGGCTGTCGGATCGGATCAGCGCTGGAAAGAGTTGTTCGATATCTGGCTCTGCGCGTCGTCGTTGAGGCGGCGGCACCCGTCCTAACACCTGGAACATCAATCCCACCGGCAATGCGTTGAGCAGGGCTCTCTGCTCGGTGACATCTTCGGCGGATCCGAAGAGGTCAACAACCGCAGCCGTCGTCGTGGACCTGTGCCGCAGCCAGGATCCGATCCCACGTTCCATCGGCCGTCCAACGGCGCAGCCGCTCGTGGCAGGTCTTCCACGGCCCAAAGCGTTCCGGCAGGTCACGCCAGGGCGCGTCCGTGCGCAGCTTCCACAGAATCTAGGAACGCTCGGCAACCAGTGGCGGAGGTCAGTTCACCGGCCGGGCTCGCCGGTCTGGTCCCACATCGACTTCATCTCGTCGAACGCCTGCTCCATGATCCGCACCATGGCCTCCCTGGCCCGCTCGCCGTCCCGTCGCTGGATCGCCTGGGCGACGTCGGCGTGCAGTTGCAGGGCCTGCTCGTCGGGGTAGTGCGGCATCAGGTTGTAGTGATGCCGGCCGGTGAGCACCTCGGCGACCAGTTCCTGGAGCTTTCCGAACATCTCGTTGCCGGACGCGGCGAGCACCCGCCGGTGGAACTCGATGTCCAGGCTGAGGAAGCGTTCCTCGTCGCCGGCCTTCCCGGCGGCCCACATCTTGGCGGCGAGCCCGACCAGATCGCTCGCCTCGTCGTGGTCGACCCGGCGGGCGGCCAGCCAGGCGGCGTGCGGCTCGACCGCGGTCCGCAGCTCGGTGATCGAGCGGAGCTGCCCCATCCGACCGGCGGAGGCGAGCCGCCAGCGGATCACTTGTGGATCGAAGACGTTCCACGCCTCGGCTGGTCGGATCAGCACGCCGACCCGGCGCCGGGTCTCGATGAATCCCATGGACGCCAGCACCCGCAGCACCTCGCGGATCACCGAGCGGGAGACCGCGTACCGCTCGACCAGGTCGTCGATGTTGAGGACGGAGCCGGCAGCCACCTCGCCGCCGCAGATGGCGGTGCCGAGGTGGTCGAGAACGCGGGCGTGCAGCCCGGCCTCGGCAGGGGCGGGCTGGGCGGGTGCGACCCCTGAAGAGGACTTATCCACGGCTCGGAGCGTATCAGTTGAAGATCATCCCTTGAATAAGTCGGCTTTTTGGGCCTAGCATCCCCTCGTTAAGCGGACGTTACAACGGTGTGGCGCTCCTCCCGCTGGGCGGCGGCCACGACAGAAGGAGAGATGGACGTGCGGCGTCGATCGATATTCGGTACTTCTCTGGCTGTGGTTGCCGCCATGGGCCTGGCCGCCTGCGGCGGCGGTGGCGACGACAGCGGCGCGTCCAAGACGGTCCGGGTGACCCTGGCGAACCACGTCTGGACGGAGAACATCAAGCGGGCCCTGCCCGAGTTCGAGAAGCAGACCGGGCTCAAGGTCGAGATCACCCAGCTCGGCGAGGACCAGCTCTCCGACCAGTACAACGTCAAGCTGAACGCCGGCTCGTCCGACATCGACGTGATGATGTACCGCCCCCTGCAGGAGGGGAGGCTGTTCGCCAAGAACAAGTACCTCGCCGACCTGTCGGACCACGTGAAGTCCAACAAGGACTGGGACTTCGCCGACTTCCAGGCCGGCCCGGTGGAGGCCACCTCGTACGAGGGCAAGCCGGTCGGCGTCCCGATCATCACCGAGCAGGAGGTCCTCTACTACCGCAAGGACCTGCTCGCCAAGGCCGGCCTGAGCGCCCCGCCGAAGACGCTCGACGAGCTCAAGGCCGCCGCCGCCAAGGTCAAGGCCGCCCAGCCGGGCGTCGCCGGCTTCGTCGCCCGGACCGGCAAGTCGCCGGCCGTCACCCAGTTCTCCAGCTTCCTGTACAGCTTCGGCGGCGACTTCGTCGACGGCAGCGGCAAGGCCACCGTCAACAGCGACGCCGCCAAGCAGGCGTACGCCTACTACGGCGGGCTCATCTCCGAGCACGGCCCGGCGAACGTCAGCACCGACATGAGCTGGCCCGAGGCGATGGCCATCTTCACCCAGGGCAAGGCTGCCTTCTACACCGAGGCCAACTCGCTCTACAAGAACGCCACCGACCCGGCCAAGTCCAAGGTGGCCGACACCGTCGGCTTCGCGCCGTTCCCCGCCGGCCCGGCCGGCTCGAAGCCGTACAACATCCCCTCCTGGGCGCTAGGCATCAACGGCAGCTCGGAGAACAAGAGCAACGCCTGGAAGTTCATCGAGTGGGCGACCGGCAAGCAGCAGACGCTCGCCCAGCAGAAGTCCGGCGTGCCGAGTGCCCGTACCTCCGTCTGGGCCAACCCGGAGGGCACCGCGACCTACCCGAAGGACCTGGTCGAGGCCATCGCCGCCAGCACCAAGGACGGCGTGGGCCACGACCGGCCGCTGGTCGTGAAGGTCGCCCAGGCCCGCGAGATCGTCGGCCAGCCGATCGTCGACGCGATTGCCGGCAAGGACGCCGCGGCCTCGGCCGACACGGCGAACACCGCCTTCCAGAAGTTCCTGGACGACGAGGCCAAGTAAGCCGCGCGTGGGTGGTGGGGCCGGCCGGTCCCACCACCCACGTCTCCCCGCCGGCCCGCCCACCCCCGGAGATCCCATGGCAACAGTTACCACCCCCGCCCGAGCGCCCGGCGGCGTCTCGGCCACGCCCGACACGCCCGGATGGGCGCGCTGGGCCAACGACCACCGCAAGTGGCTCTTCGCGGCCCCGGCGATGGCCTTCGTCGCCGTGCTGATCGTCTTCCCGCTGGCCTGGACCGGCTACCTCAGCCTCACCGACGCCGAGGGCTCCGTCCGCGCCGAGAGCGAGTTCGTCGGCTTCCGGAACTACATCGACGTGCTGTCGGACACCGACCGGTTCTGGCCCGCCGTCGGGCGGACCGCTGCGTTCACCGTCGTCGCGCTGCTCTTCGAGGTGGCCCTCGGGATGGCGATCGCGCTGCTGCTGTGGCGGCCGTTCAAGGGGCAGAAGTGGGTCCGGGTGGCCATCCTGATGCCGCTGGTTGCCACGCCGGTCGCTGTCGGCATGATGTGGCGGCTCATCTTCGACCCGAACATCGGCCTGGCCAACCAGCTGCTCGGCTGGGTCGGCATCGGACCGCAGCCGTGGCTCGCCGGCCAGCACTCGGCGCTGCCCACCACCATCTTCATCGACGTCTGGCAGTGGACGCCGATGGTGGTGCTGATCCTGCTCGCCGGGCTGACCGCACTGTCGGAGGAGCCGCAGGAGGCAGCCCGCATCGACGGCGCCAGCACCTGGCAGCGCTTCCGGCACGTCACCCTGCCGCTGCTGATGCCCACGGTGATCGTGGCGATCCTGCTGCGCGGCATCGACGCGCTGAAGACCTTTGACATCCTCTACGCCACCAAGGGCCGCGGCGGCGGTTCGTTCCACGAGGTGGAGACCCTCAACGTCTACGCCTACGGCCTCAGCTTCGACTACAACGAGTACGGCGTCTCCTCGACTGTCCTCATCATCTTCTTCCTGATCATCATCGGGTCGATGTGGGCCCTGACCGCCCGGCGCAAGGAGTCACAGCGATGAAGCCCCGTCCCGCGTACCGGGTGTTCCGGGTGGTGGCGCTCGCCGTCGTGGTGCTGTCGCTGCTCGCGCCGCTGCTCTGGATGATCGCGGCGTCGTTCAAGACCAACGTCGACATCTACGACACCGGCAAGGCGCTGGTCTTCTCGCCCACCGTGGACAACTACGCCAACGTGCTCAAGCAGGCGAACTACACCCAGTTCATCGGCAACAGCCTCTGGGTGGCCTTCGCCGCGACCGTGGCGTCGCTGATCCTCGGCGTGCCGGCCGCGTACTCGATGAGCCGGTTCAACATGAGAAAATCCGCGCTGGTGGTGCTGATGGCCCGGGTCATCCCCGGCGTCTCGCTGCTGGTGCCCTGGTACTACGTCTTCTCCAACCTGAAGATGGTCGGCGGCTTCGGCGTCCTGATCCTCAGCCACATGTTCGTCTCGCTGCCGCTGGTGGTCTACATCATGATGGGCTACTTCGACAGCCTGCCGGAGGAGCTGGAGGAGGCTGCGCTGGTCGACGGGCTGACCCACATCGGCGCGTTTCGCCGGATCACCCTGCCGCTGTCCGTGCCGGGCATCGCCACCGCCGGAATCCTGTCTTTCATCTTCTCCTGGAACAACTTCCTGTTCGCACTGGTGCTCTCCGGCGCCGACACTAAGACGCTGCCCGTGGCGATCTTCGACTTCGTCGGCTACGCCAGTATCGATTGGGGCGGGCTGATGGCCGCGGCCACCGTGGTCACCCTGCCGATCATGCTGATCGCCCTGTTCGTGCAGAAGTACGTGGTCTCCGGGCTCACCGCCGGCGCGACGAAGGGCTGAGCCACCATGACGACAGTCGCCCGCATCGAGACCTTCCTCGTCGCCCCCCGGTGGCTCTTCGTCCGCGTCGAGACGGAGAGCGGGATCGTCGGCTGGGGCGAGGCCACCTGCGAGGGGCGCTCCGAAACCGTCCAGGCCGCCGTCGAGCAGCTCGGCGAGCTGCTGATCGGCCGCGACGCGCTGCGGATCGAGGACCACTGGCAGGTCATGACGAAGGGCTCGTTCTACCGGGGCGGCCCGATCCTGGCCAGCGCTGTGGCCGGCCTCGACCAGGCGCTGTGGGACATCGCCGGCAAGCACTTCGGTGCCCCCGTGCACCAGCTGCTCGGCGGTCCGGTCCGGGACCGGATCCGGGTGTACGGCTGGGTTGGCGGCGACGAGCCCAGTGAGGTCCGCGACCACATCGCCGCCCAGGTCGAGGCGGGGTTGACCGCGGTCAAGATGAACGCCTCCGGCCGGATGAGCCCGATCGCCTCGGTGGCCGAGCTCGACGGCGTGATCGCCCGGGTGGCCGCGGCCCGCGAGGTGCTCGGCGACGACCGCGACGTGGCCGTCGACTTCCACGGCCGCTTCACCCTGGCCAACGCCCGTCGGGTGGCGCCGCTGCTGGAGCCGTACCGGCCGTTGTTCCTGGAGGAGCCGGTCGTCCCGGAGAACTCCCACCTGATCGGCGATTTCGTCCGGTCGACCACCACGCCGGTGTCCACGGGGGAGCGGCTCTACAGCCGGCAGGAGTTCCTGCCAGTGTTCCAGGCCGGCATCGCGGTCGCGCAGCCGGACCTCTCGCACGCTGGCGGCATCACCGAGGTACGCAAGATCGCGTCGCTCGCCGAGGTGTACGACGTGCAGCTCGCCCCGCACTGCCCGCTCGGGCCGATCGCCCTCGCGGCCTGCCTCCAGGTCGGCTTCGCCACGCCGAACTACCTGATTCAGGAGCAGAGCATCGGCATCCACTACAACCTCGGCGCCGAGGTGCTCGACTACTGCCTCGACAAGACCCCACTGACCTTCGTCGACGGGTACGTCGAGCGGCTCACCGCGCCCGGCCTGGGCATCGAGGTCGACGAGGCGGCGGTCCGCGTCGCGGACAAGCGCGGTCACGCCTGGCGCACCCCGATGTTCCGGCACATCGACGGCTCCTACGCGGAATGGTGACGATGACACTCGACCTCACCGCCGAACTCGCCGCGACCCGCCTGCTGGCGGTCATTCGCGGCACTGACACCGCCGCCGCCATCGCCACCGGCACCGCCCTGCTGGCCGAGGGCGTACGGGTGGTGGAGGTGGCCCTGACCACGCCGGGCGCCCTCGACGCCATCGCGGTGATCCGGGCGACCGCCCCGCCCGGGTCGCTGGTCGGCGCCGGGACGGTGCTCACCCCGGCCGACGTCGCGGACGTCGTCGCCGCCGGCGCGCAGTTCGTGGTCACACCGGCCGTCGTGGACTCCATCCCCGAGGCGGTCCGCCGCGACCTGCCGGTCGCCGTCGGGGCGCTCACCCCGACCGAGGCGTACGCGGCCGTCCGGGCGGGGGCCTCCGTCGTCAAGCTTTTCCCGGCGTCGGTGGGCGGGCCGGCGTACCTGAAGGCGCTGCGCGACCCGTTCCCGGACATCCCGTTCGTCGCGGTCGGCGGGGTGGGCCTCGCCGAGCTGCCCGGCTACCTCGCGGCCGGCGCGATCGCCGTCGGCGTCGGCGGCCCGCTGGTCGGCGACGCCGCCTCCGGCGGCGACCTCGACGCGCTGCGGGATCGGGCCCGGGCCTACGTCGCCGCCACGTCATGACCGCCGTCGACCTGCTCACCTTCGGCGAGGCCCTGGTATCGCTGCGGTCGGCCGGACCGCTGGCCACCGGCGGGGCGCTGACCATGCACCTCGCCGGGGCCGAGGCCAACGTGGCCATCGGGCTGGCCCGGCTCGGCCACCGGGCAGCCTGGGCCGGCCGGGTCAGCGACGACGAGCTCGGCGGGTACGTGCTCCGCCAACTGCGCGCTGAGGGCGTCGCCGTCGACCACGTCACCCGCGACCCGCAGCGTCCGGCCGGGCTGATGTTCCTGGAACGCCGTACGGCCGACCTGACCCGGGTGCGCTACCACCGGGCCGGCTCGGCCGGGTCCGCGCTGGACGTCGAGGACCTGCGTCCGGCTCTGGCCGCAGGCACCCGCATGCTGCACCTGACCGGCATCACCCCGGCGCTGTCCGACAGCGCCCACGAGGCCACCCGGTGGGCGGCCGAAATGGCGTCCCGGTCCGAGGCGCTGGTCTGCCTCGACGTCAACTACCGGGCGAAGCTGTGGAGCCGCGAGGACGCCCGCGCGGTGCTCACCCGACTCGCCGGGTACGCCTCGGTCGTCGTCGCCTCCGCCGACGAGCTGGACCTCGTCGGCGAACCCGGCGCGGCGGAGCAAACCGTGGTGGCCGGGCTGCTGGCGCGGGGTGTGACGACTGTGCTGGTGAAGCTCGGCGGCGAGGGCGCCCGGGCGTACACCGGCGACGGGGTCCGGCACGCGCCAGCGTTGCCGGTCACCGCAGTGGACACCGTCGGCGCCGGTGACGCCTTCACCGCCGGCTACCTCTCCGGGCACCTCGACGGTCTCGACCTGGCCGGGCGGCTGCGCCGCGCGGTAACCCTCGGCGCCTTCGCCGTCGCCGGTCACGGCGACTGGGAGGCCCTCCCGCGCCGCGACGAACTGTCCCTCCTGGACGACCTGCAGCCCGGCAGCACCCTTCGCTGAGCATCACTTGAGAAAGGCACCTGCGTGAAGATCATCGCGGCGGACGTCATCGTCTCCAGCCCCGACCGCAACTTCGTCACCCTGAAGATCACCACCGACGAGGGGCTGACGGGACTGGGTGACGGCACCCTCAACGGGCGGGAGCTGGCCGTCGCCTCTTACCTGACCGACCACGTCGTCCCCTTGCTGATCGGCCGGGACCCGCACCGCATCGAGGACACCTGGCAGTTCCTCTACCGGTCGGCGTACTGGCGGCGGGGGCCGGTCACCATGGCCGCCATCGCGGCCGTGGACGTCGCGCTGTGGGACATCAAGGCCAAGGCCGCCGGGATGCCGCTCTACCAGCTGCTCGGCGGCGCGTCCCGGACCGGGATCATGGCGTACGGCCACGCCTCCGGGCGGGAACTGCCGGAGCTGTTCGACTCGATCCGCCTGCACCTCGACCTCGGCTACCGGTCGATCCGGGTGCAGATGTCGGTGCCCGGCATCAACGCCGTCTACGGCGTCGCCGCCCAGCCCGGCGTCGACGGCAAGCGCTACGACTACGAGCCGGCGCAGCGCACGCCGCTGCCCGCCGAGGAGGACTGGGACACTCGCGCGTACCTGCGGCACCTGCCCTATGTCTTCGAGGCGGTCCGGAACGAGTTCGGCCCGGAGCTGCCGCTGCTGCACGACGGGCACCACCGGATGACCCCCATCCAGGCCGCGAAGCTCGGCAAGGCTCTGGAGCCGTACGACTTGTTCTGGCTGGAGGACTGCACCCCGGCGGAGAACCAGGAGGCGCTGCGCCTGGTTCGCCAGCACACCACCACCCCGCTGGCCATCGGCGAGGTCTTCAACACCGTCTGGGACTACCAAACGCTGATCCGGGAACAGCTCATCGACTACGTCCGGTCCGCGGTCACCCACACCGGTGGCATCACGGCCATGCGCAAGCTGCTCGACTTCGCCGCGCAGTACCAGATCAAGTCCGGCATCCACGGCCCGACCGACATCTCGCCAGTGGGTATGGCCGCCGCGCTCCACCTCGACCTGGCCATCCACAACTTCGGCATTCAGGAGTACATGCAGCACGGCGCGCTGACCAACGAGGTGTTCCGGCAGTCGTTCAGCTTCACCGACGGCTACCTGCACCCCGGGGAACAGCCCGGTCTCGGCGTGGAACTCGACGAGGAGGCCGCCGCCCGGTTCCCGTACCAGCCGGCGTACCTGCCCTTCAACCGGCTCAAGGACGGCACCGTCCATGACTGGTAACCGACCGCTCACCCGGCACGTCGTGGTGATGGGGGTGTCCGGGGCGGGCAAGACAACGGTGGCCCAGGGGATCAGTGAGCTGACCGGGCTGCGCTTCGCCGAGGCGGACGAGTTCCACTCGGAGGCCAACGTGACGCGGATGCGGTCGGGCGTACCGCTGGACGACGACGCCCGCTGGCCATGGCTGCGCGACCTCGCCGAGTGGATGGCCGCCCGGCACGCCGAGGGGGTGTCCACGGTGCTGGCCTGCTCGGCGCTGAAGCGGTCCTACCGGGACGTGTTGCGGGAAGGTCCGCCGGACGTGGAGTTCGTCCACCTAGCCGGCGCGACGGAGCTCATCCGGGACCGGATGAGCCGGCGCGCCGGGCACTACATGCCGGCCAGCCTGCTCGACTCCCAGCGGGCGATCTTGGAACACCTGGGTCCGGACGAGTCCGGCGTCGTTCTGGAGATCACGCTGCCGCCGGAGGAACTGGTCACCGCTGCGGTCGACCGTCTTGGACTGCCGGCCCGAGCCGCGGCGGGCAGCCGGTAGGGCCACCGGGCTCGGGCGTCGGTCCGGGCCCGGCGCTCACCCGGGCAGGGCGTCTGTGGAGGCTGATGCGGACACGAAACCGTTCGGTGCAGCGATCCTGCAACCCCGCCAGCCCCGGTAGGTCGGCTGGGGCAACGGCCGAATCTCATCGTCCTTGCGGCTGCGGCGATCGAGCAGCGTTCATCGTGACGGCGGCGACCGGTCGCCCGTCCAGCTTCTGGTCGATGCCGCTGCCGCGATAGACGATGGTGTCGTTGGGGTTGCCCGGCTGAGGGTCGCCGACGGCGATCACCAGGCGGGCGCTGGCGTCGATGGCGACCTGCAGGTTGGTCGAATCCTGCAAACAGCCATCCTCGATGGTCGTCCTCATCGGACGGACACCCATCACCCAATGCGGAAGTGCCAGCCCGAGACGGTTAAGGGGAACGTCTGCCTGATCCGTGTAGCGGGTGATACACGTTCAGTCGCGGCTATCGCGCGCTGCGGTTGATCTGCCAGAATGCTGCGGAGGAACTAGGCCACCGCGCGACAACGTCGTGAGGCCGCGATAGGGCTTGTCCGAGGGGTCTCCGGCGCTCGGCCCGGTAGTCTCAGCTACCGGCCATCGCCCGCTCGGCAACAGCACGGTGGTCAACCGGGTGGCGTAGATGGCGGTGGGTACGAGGCGCCCAGCGAGGATGTCCGTTGTCACGACTCGTACCTCCGGGGCTGCCGCCGCCGGCTACTCTCGCGCCAGTTGGTGCCGGGCAGTAGACGACGCAGACGTGTTCGATGCATTGCAGGCCGGCAACATCGATCACACCCGAGACGCCTTACTTGCAGCGACCGCCGTCTTCGAACGATGCCCGCTCGTGACCAACGACAAGAAGCTTCGGAACCGGGCAACCGGCCGGGGCGTCCAAGTGATCACGAGCACAGAACTACTTGCCGAGCGTGGTGTCGCCGTCGGACAAGTTGGCTGACTAACTGAATGACTACCGAGGCGCGTGACGCCGGACTTCCACGGACGTCGATGGAACCATTGCGCAGACGAACTCCGCTGCTCGCCCAGCTTATCGGCGGCTGATCATTCCTTCTGGGGCGGACGGGTCAAGCACCGACAGCCGGACGGTGGTTTGCGGCAGAGCTCAGGTGCTGTGGATCGACGTAGAGCGTCGCGGGTTAGCGGGCTGAAGTCCGCCGCAGGTCCGTCATCTGAGACATCGATCCCACGGGAAACGTCCTGAGCAGGCCCTTCAGGCTGGAGACCTCTTTGGCGTCCCCGAAGATGTCAGCCATGGTGTTCCCAGTCGTCAGTCGGGCGACGTCCGCTCACGTCGGGAACAGGGCATGACCTGGCTTGGCCACGCCCTGCCCCGAGGCGGCTTGGCGATACGCTCACTCAGTGGCCGACAGGGCGGAGCCGATTCGACTCCTGACAAAGGCGGCGCAGGCGATGCTGGCATCCGACGCCGACGCGGATCAGGTAGCCCAGGAACTGCTTCGGCGCACCGATTCCCCGATTTCGGCAATCAAGGCCGTTGCCGACGCGACCGGCATGGCCTTGGGCGATGCGAAGCGGGTTGTACACCGCAATCCCAACCCGCAGGTTCGCAAGGCCGCGGAGAACCTTTGGGACGAACTGCTTGACGGCATCAGGCAGCTCCAGGAATCGCCCGACGTAGCGCACCGGCACTCGGACTAGCCGCATTCGTTGGAGGGCTGGTGGGCAGGTCGGAGCGTTGGCAGTTGGCCAACCGGTGCTCACTGACCAAGCGCC
>NZ_JBAKHM010000042.1:0-21078 GCF_036902725.1 Micromonospora psammae
GTCGTCGGCGCCTACTCCCGCCGCGTCGTCGGCTGGGCGATGGCCGACCACCTGCGCACCGAGTTGATCCTCGACGCCGTCGGCATGGCCATCCAGCACTGTCGACCCGCCCGCGACCAGCTCATCCACCACTCGGGTCGCCCCTGCCCGGATGAGCGGCGGTGAGAGGCTCGCGGGCGCTGGACGCCTGACGGACGGTTTGCTCGCCGAGGCTGACCACCACCACCAAGCGCAGCACATCGAAGGTGAGGCTTCCTAGAGTCGACGGTCAATGCCCAGCCCCTCCATGGTGCCCCGGCAGTCCACGCGCGGGCGACGCCTCCGGCTGCTGGCGGTGGACCTGCCCATGTCCCCGACCGTCACCCACCTGCCCACCCTGCCTGGCACCGGGACGACAGGTGCAGTGAGTGAACGTAGAAATCGGGGGCCCTGCACGTACTCCTCCACCCGCTACGGCGATCCCTTCCGCCTCAAGAGGCAACTGGGTCAGCACGATGAGGGCGCGTCGCGGCCGGCCGCAATAGATGATCTTTCCAGCACGCCGGAGGGCGGCCACCCTGCCGCGTCCGAGTGACGTGAGCTGCTGCGACGCCGTCGCCCGGCTGATCCCGGCGTTCCGCGTTCTGCCCATCTGCCAGCTCAGCAGCCCCAGAGTGCGGTGGATAGGCGCGTCCTGGATCTGCCGACCTACGGCGGGGCAACCGGCGCCGGCCTTCGACAGCGTCGCCTAGCGTGCCTTCTTCGTCGCCCGCTTTCGGGGCGGCGTCAACAGGTCGGCGATCGCCGTGATCGCGGACGGCACCAGGCGGTAGTACGCCCATACGCCGCGCTTCTCGCGCTCGAGCAGGCCGGCCTCGGTGAGGATCCGAAGGTGATGACTCACGGTCGGCTGGGAGAGACCAAGCGGCGCGGTGAGGTCACTCACGGACGCCTCGCCCTCCGGAGCGCTCTGGATCAGACTGAGCAGTCGCAGCCGGGCCGGGTCGGCGAATGCCTTCAGCACTCCCGCGAGCCGCTCGGCATCGGCACGCTTAATCGGCTCGCCAGCAAGCGGCGAGATGGCAGGCGTAGCTGGTTTCGCAGTTCCCACGTATCCCATGGTTCCACTAACACCATCAATCGGCCGGTGGATCCGGGATCGTGTCGCCGTCAGTTCGCGGGTAGGGAGCCTTGTCAACCCGTCCCGGCCGTGTCGACGGACGGGCGAGTGTCTGCATGGGCCGAGGTTGTCGGGATCTTGGGCCACTCGGCACGATGATCTGAGGGAGGGGGAGGGAGGTAGGTGCCGAGCATGTCCGGCTCATGTGACGTGGTCGTCGGGATGGCCAGGCGGGCTTGGCGGCCGGCTACTGCCTACGCCGCGCCGGCTGGATTACATCATCCTCGACAGCCAGTCGCAGCCGGGCGGACCGTGGCGACATCTTTGAAACCGGGGCTCCTGGGTGCCGGGGTCAGCGGGTGGGCGGACTGGCCGCGGCCGGTGTCGTGGTGGTGCGGGGCAAGGTGAGCGCGAGGGTCACGGCGGGGGCGCCCAGCGCGGCGCCGGCGATGAACGGGCTGGCCGGCCGGGCGGCGAACAGGATCCCGGCGAGGACTGGTCCAGCTAGGCGGGCCGTGACGGTGACGGTCTGGTAGACCCGGAGGACCCGGTGGCCCGGCGTCGAGCCGCAGTATTGAGCTCACGCCGTGGATGACCAGGGTCCGGGCGGCGGCGTCCATGGCCTGCGGGATAAGGGATGCGTCCTGGTCGATTCATCGAGCGCGCAGCGCCAGGTAGGCGCCCGCCGCGGTGGAACTCTGCTGTGGCGACGGGGTCTCATCCCGGGCCGCGACGAGGACCTCGTTGCGATGCTCAAGGGCGCGTTGCAGGTCGAGCTCCTGCTGACGCTGTTCCTCGAGTTCGGCCTGGGTGTCCGTGAGGTCGAGGGGGGCGAAGGCGCTGCACTCGGCCGCGTGGACGCCGAGCGGTTCGGACAGCCGAGCTTCGAGGTCCTTTATGCGCCGCTGCAGTCTGCGGGCGTGTTCGTGCAGGCTGGGGTTGTCGGGCGAGCAGGGATCAACGGCTGACTTATGGTGTGTGGCCGGATTCAACGGCGGTGGAACGGGTGCCAGCGGCCAAGAGCAGATCGGCGGTCTGCGAGTGGTCGCCTCGTAGCGCCCAGTCCAGCGGCGAGTAGCCGGTCCCTCGGTCTTCGCGAAGGTTCGGGTCTGCGTTGTGGGCGAGAAGTTCTCGCACGACGTCGGTGTATCCCCAGGCCGCCGCAGCGCAGAGGGGCGTTCCCTCCTGGCCGTGCCCGCTTTCGGTGTCCGGCGCAGCGCCGGCGGCTAGAAGAAGCCGCACGAGATCAACCGTGCCTTGCACGGATGCCAGGTAGAGCGGGGTCGTGCCCTCGCGGTCGGCCGCGTTGGGGTCCGCTCCGACGCGCAGGAGGGCGCTGGCGACCGCTGCGTCTTCGCGTAGCACCGCCTCCATCAGGCGCTTGGCGAGCTTCTTGCACTGTCGGTTGTTCACAGTCCTCAGGGTAGGTAAGTCGTGTAGTTCGGCGGCTGGCACCTTCAGAGCCACTCGGCGTTGGCCGCGACGTGGACGGTGCCCTGGTAGCGCACGACGAGCGGGTCGCCCGCTGCACGTGCGATGGGCGCCGCACCAGGGACCTCCCCGGTGCGGCGCCCGTCAGCGTCGTGCCCTCGGCCGTGGCGCCAGCTCCGTCGCCACCGCAGGGCTGTTTAGCGGGCGGTGGCGTACGTGGCGCAACCGATCAGTTCGAGCGACACCTGGAGCCGCTCGAGGCTGATGTTCCTGGCGATGGTGTCCTCTGGAGTGTGGTACGGCGGCTCCAGCAGCGCCGGACTCTCCTCCCCACGCCAGGAGAAGTTGGCACTGGCGATGCCGACCTCCTGGAAGGCCTGGTGGTCACTGGAGCCGCGCTGCGTCACCGGCGAGATCCGCGGGTCGTAGCCGAGGCGCACGGCCGCCGCCGCCACCTCGTCGGTGGCCCGGTTGGACTGGCCGGTGAAGGAGAGCAGCCAGTAACGGGTCGCCGGGTCCCAGCTCGTGGCGACCATGTCGTTCTGGTACACCGCGAGGAACCGGTCCCGCTCGGCCTGCGGGAGTTGGCGGACGTGGTGGCGGGCACCGAGCAACCCCTGCTCCTCCGAGCCCCAGAGGGCAAACCGGAGAGTGGCCTCGACCGGGATCGCGCGCAGCACACGGGCCAGCTCGAGGCAGAGCACCGTGCCGGAACCGTCGTCGTTGGCGCCGGGAGCGCCGATGACCGTGTCGTAGTGGGCGCTGACCATGACCACCGGCCCACCGGCGCCGGACCGCCCCGCGCGCTCGGCGATGACATTGTTCGACGTCAGGCCGCGGTGCGCGGAGGTGGCGACGGTGAGAGTGAGCCGGCCGGCGGCGAGCAGGCCACGCAGCCGCTCCTTCTGCGCCTGGGCCACCCCGACCACGGGGATCGGCACCGGCGAGCTGGCCGAGCCCGGCAGGGTGGGTGAGAACGCCGCAGTCCGCCGGGGCGGCACGCCGTCGGCCGCGAGGAACACGACGGCGGCGGCCCCGTGGGTCAGAGCGGTGGCGACCAGCTGCTCGCGCCGCGCCGCCACGTAGTCCACCAGCACGATGCGTCCGGTCACGTCCGCGGGGTAGTTCTCCGATGCGCCCGCGCCCACGTCCACCACGTCGCCGCTGACCGTGGTGTCCAGCGCGGCGTGCGGCGAGGCGCCGGCCTGCCAGTTCAGGTCGGTTGGCAGTCCGGCCGGCGAGGCGAGCTGGGCGAGGAACTTGTCCGCCACGGCGAACGGTTCCAGCCGGACGTCGTACCCCAGGTGGTCCAGTTCCTTGGCGATGTAGTCGGCGGCGCGGCGCTCGGAGGCGGTGCCGCCGATGCGCGGTCCGATGTCCTCGCTGAGGACACGCAGGTGCGACAGCGCCCGCTCGGCCGACACCTGCGCGATGATCTTGCGGTCGTCCGGGGTGAGCGCCGGCGGACGGTAGGCGCCGGGGCGCTGGTCGGTGGCCGCCCAGGCCGGTGTGGGAAGAGCTACGGTGGCGGCGCCACCGAGGGCGATCGTCAGCATCCGTCGTCGGTTCACGCTAGAGGGTGGGGAGTCGGTCGAGGGTGTAGCGGGATAGCCGCCGTTGGTCATGGCTCCTCCTGATCTGTTGCGACGCCGGGTCAACCGGTGGGTGACCGGGCTCACAGAGACTCGAACGTATCCACTTTCTCGCGAACCGTCCAAGATCTGTTCGGCGCAGTCACGGGGCCGTGCAGCTGCCCTGGCCAGGCCGGTCGGCCAGGCCGGGGGATTGGGCGCGGCCGGGCGGGTGGGCTCGGTGGCCGTACCTATCGCGACGAAGTGGACACTGCTTCTGATCATTGGCGCTGGCACCACCGGGTTGTGGTACCTGCGCCCGTGGCAGGACCTATCGGTGCGCGACGTGCCGCCGCCGCTGCCGCTCGGCGATGTCCGACCCTTTGGGACGCCGCCGGTGCGTGAACAGCCTGTGGCGCAACGTCCAGCATCGGTCATCGAATCGGGTGTTTTCCCAGCTGACCGGCGTATACGACGGTACGGCCGGAGGACTGTGCCGGTGAAATCACCATGACAACGTTGGAAACATTGCGCTCAGTACGGGGCAGCGCGAATTCAGAACCTGGGAGACCACCACTCAATGACGACCCCCAACGACCCTGGCCAGCACCAGCCGCCGGCTCCGGGTCAGCAGCCGACGCCGCCGACCGCCCAGTTCCCGCCGGTGCCCGCCGGGCAGTACCCGGCGCAGCCCGGCCAGTTCGCGCAGCAGCCCGGCCAGTACCCGCCGCCGCCCGGCGGATGGCAGCAGCCCGGCACGCCGGTGGCGCCTGCTGCCCGCAAGCGGCCCTGGCTGATCCCGACCCTCATCGGCGTCGGTGCGTTCGTCGTGCTGTGCTGCGGCGGGTCGATGGTGATCGGCCTGGCCAGCGACAGCGGCAAGAAGACCGGCGTGTCCGCCAGCAGCGACATCCCGGCCGTCACCACCAGCACCTCCGCCCCGGCCACGTCGGCCCCGGCGCCCGCGCCGGCGAAGACGACCGCGGCCCCCCCGGCCCCGGCTCCGGCCAAGCCGAAGACCTTCGGCATCGGCGACAAGGTGCGCGGCGGCGACTTCGAGTTCACCGTCAACAGCGTGAAGTGCGGGATCTCCCGGGTCGGCAGCAGCTACTTCAACCACAAGGCGCAGGGCACCTTCTGCCGGGTCAGCGTGACCGCCAAGAACGTCACCAAGAGCTCGCACCTGTTCCACGCCGACGGCACCATCACCGCCCAGGACGCCGCCGGCCGGGAGTTCGACGTCGACGGGGAAGCCGCCATCTACGACAACAACGACGCCAAGGGCTTCCTCGACGAGATCAACCCGGGCAACTCGGTGAAGGCGAACGTCTACTTCGACGTGCCGAAGGGCACGAAGCTGAAGACCATCACGTTCGACGCCGGCCTGTTCACCCTCGCCAAGGACGCCGTCGTCACCCTCTGACCGACCGCCCGGCTGGCAAGCGCGACCTGACGAAGAAAGGGCAGCCCCGGAGTCCTCCGGGGCTGTCCCAGATAGCCAGAGCCGTGGGCGACCCGAGTACCGGGCGTTGCCGAGCAACTTTGAGGGCTGCAGTTGAGGACCGTGTCGCCCAAGCCCGTACCGGCTTGGGCGGCACCGTGCGACACCTCCTTGGATAGCTACGCCGGCGGCTAGGACAAAGACGTCTGACCCGGACACCTGCGACGCCGCGTACTACTTCAAGCAGATGGGCGGCACTGTGGGCGTGAGGTACCCCCGTGGAGGTAGTGATCCCCTGCAGCACGCCGGACATCCGACCGGCTGCGACCAACTGGCCGCCGCGGGCGTGAGCGCCTTCATCGGCCGGGACGCCGGAGCGGCCCGAGGCGATGCTGTGGATCGAGCTGCGCGAGCACCGTCCTGCCGAGACGTTCGGCGCCCGCCTCCCTTCTTGCACCCGAAGGCGGACAAGCGCCCGTAGGTCACCCGGGTTGACGTACGGCTGAGCGGCGTACAGAACGTCGTACCCGGCGGACATAGTGGCCGGCGGCTCTATGACGGCGGCGACCGCCAAGAGGACGTGGGGGTTGCGAGAGTGGGGGAGTTGATGGCAGGGACTGTGCCGCTGGACGTGATCCAGAGCGACCGGGCTGCGGGTGTTCTGCTCGCGGCGGCAGGCGGTGACGCGTTGGGCGTGCCGTACGAGTTTCAACCGCCGCTTGCGGACGGCGAACAGCCCGAGATGCGCGGCGGTGGGCTCGGCCCGTACGCGCCCGGTGAGTACAGCGACGACACCCAGATGGCGGTGTGCATCGCGGAGGTCTCTGCCACCGGGGCTGATCTGCGCAGCAGCGACGCCCTCGATCGCATCGCCGGGAACTTCCTGCGATGGAGACGGGAGGGCGCCAGCGATATCGGGGCACAGACCCGGCAGGTCCTCGCCGCGGTCTCCCACCTGACCGGAGCGGGCATCGCCGCGGCGATGCGAGACGCAGCCGCTGACCTGCACCGGCGAACCGGCCGCAGTGCGGGTAACGGGTCTTTGATGCGCACCGCGCCGGTGGCGCTGGCCTATCTCGGCCAGCCGGAGGCGCTCGCCGAGGCCGCCCGCGCGGTCAGTGAGCTGACCCATCACGACCCCCTGGCGGGGGACGCGTGTGTGCTGTGGTGCGCGGGGATCCGCCGGGCGGTCCTCGACGGGACCTTCGGCGGGGTACGCGAGGGTCTGGACCTGCTACCCGCGCAACGCCGCGACCAGTGGGCGAGTTGGTTGGCCGAGGCGGAGTGCGAGCCGCCGGTGCAGTTCCGTCCCAACGGATTCGTCGTCGCCGCGTTGCAGGCGGCCTGGTCGGCGATCACCCACACCGACGTCCCGGACCACAATCCGGCCCGCGGCAGTTTCGCCTGCCAGCACCTTGAACGGGCTTTGACGGCGGCGGTCCGCGTAGGCGACGACACCGACACCGTCGCGGCGATCGCCGGGGCACTGCTGGGCGCCCGGTGGGGCTCCTCCGCGGTGCCCCTGCCCTGGCAGCGCATCGTGCACGGCTGGCCGAACCAGCGCGCGGCGGACCTGATCCGCCTGGCCGTGCTGACGGCCCAAGGCGGCCAAACCGGCCAGGGCGGATGGCCGGGCTGCGCCCGCGCGCCACGGCAGCCGGTCGCGCCGTTGCTGCTGGCGCATCCGCACGACCCCGGGGTGATCCTCGGCAACCTCCACACCGACGTGGCCGCGGCGGGCGCCAGCGCGGTGGTCTCCCTGTGCCGCGTCGGCTGCGACGACTTCGACGATGTGGCTGACGGCAACCGGGTCTCGGCGTGGCTGGTCGACCAGCCCGGCGCCAATGCGCAGCCGCACTTCGTGGTCGATCAGGCCGCCCGGATGGTGCTCGAGTTGCGCAAGGAGGGCCATGTGGTGCTGCTGCACTGCGCCGCCGGTCAGAGTCGCACGCCGGCGGTCGCCGCCCGCTACACGACCTTGACCACCGGTCTGCCGGCGGGCTCCGCGCTGGCCGAGCTGCGCGGGCTGCTCGGCGCGCACGGCTGGACAGTCAACCCGGAACTGCGGCAGGTCGTCGAACAGCTGTGACGGGTCGCGCCCGCAGCTGCTGTAGGCCACAGGACCGGCCGAGAATGCTGTGGCAGGCCAGGCCGGAACTATGCCCACTCATGATCGGAGCGGCCGCACAAACTGCCGGAACCCCTGGTGCGGCTGACCCGGCTCGCCTGCCCACCGGACCTGGATCGGGGGAGCGGGATGGAGGCAAACGGGCGCACTGACGGCAGTCAACCGCGCCCAACGGCACCGAACCACAGCCGACGGCACCCGCGTCCCCTCCTGGCGCAACGATCTGTCACTGCACCTGTTTAGCGAGAGGGGAGGCCAGTGAATTCGAACCCCACCGTCGTTGCGGCCGCGTATTCGGTCCTCAAGCGCGTCGCCGAGGAACGCCTCACGATGTCGTACTCCGCCTTGAGCGACGAGGTCCCTGGGCTCTCGCGTCGAGGCCCTTCGATGGTCGCGACGCTGATCGCAGTCGGTGAGCGCTCGTGGGCGGAGAAGCATGTGCTCCTGCCGGTACTGGCCGTGAAAGCTGGCCGCAATGGGCTCCCCAGCTCCGGCTTCTACGAGTCGTTGACAACCTACCGCCCAGAAGACGATCAATCCGACCCGAAGAGGGCTGCTCGCCGGGAGCGCGAGAGGGTCTACGCGGCCTACCCGCCAGAGCAGCAGTGAGAGCTCCTCACCCAGACGGTGGGCACCAGGCCCTCGGCAGCAGAACTATGAGGGGAACCGGGGGAGCCCCCCTCTACGACGGTCCGGCGGCGATCCGGGCTGGCGGCAGACCGCACACTCCGATCTCCGCCGTGAACACCCCCGGATAACTCGGCACCGTCGAACGAGCGGTGGTGAAGAACAGGCGTCGCTCAGGGCCCCGAACGCCAGGTTCGTTACCAGTGGTGCCGGCAGCGCAGCGGTCTCCAGCTCCGGCGTTTGTGGCTTTAGGCGAACGTCCGGAAGTCTGTCGCGGATGCGCGGTGCCGTGGGTACGGTGGCCGACGATTCGCATTCCCGCCAGGAGGGGCGTCCCGGCCACGATGACCAAAGCGGCAGAGCCGGTCTGGTACTACGACAGCCCAACAACCTTCACCGGCTCGCTTCAGCGCGGACTCGGCCGCGGCGCCTACCGCGCGCTGCGGGACCCGGCAGCGCCACAGGCCGTTTTGGCGTGCGTCAAGCGGGACTACCGCTGGGACTGGCTGGTCGACGAGCGCGCCGTCTACCTGGCCCGCCTGGCCCGCGATCTTGCGCTGCCGGTACCTCCACTGCTCAACCTGCTGCAGGAAAACGCCGTCGACGATGATGACAACACGTTCGACAACACCCTGGAGATACTGGAGGCACTGGGCCGCGCAGGCGACCGGCAAGCGATAGACGGACTGCGGCGGTACGTCCATGACGGCCCCCGCTGGGTCGACGTGCTGCACGCGATCGCCGCAGACTGGCCCCGCGAGTTATGGGACGACCTGCTGCCGGTAGCACGGACGCGGCTCGGGCAACGTGCCCACGCGGACGGGGTGCTCTGGCGCAGCCGACCATGGCGAGACTGGGCCGCCGTGGACGATCAGCTCGCCGCCGGAGTCGCGGAGTTCCCGCCGCGAAAGGCGCCGAGACGGCCACTGGAGCAGCAGTCGACCGAAGACCTCCTGACGGCGCTTCGCACCAGCAGCACCGACCAGCAGAAGGCCGCTCTGCGTGAGCTGAACCTCCGAGGGCCGCAGCCCGGCCTGCTGCCGATCGTGGAAAAGCTGCCCGCCACAGAACTCCACGGCCCGCTTGGCCGTGCCATCCGAATGCTCGGCCCCCGGGCGCTCCCACTGGCCCGCGCCTGGGCCACGCCCCCGATCCACCCGATGATCTGGACCGCCAGCCTGGTGCTGGCCAAGCACGGCGACGACTCGGACCTTCCGGCACTGCTCGCCGCCTGGGACTGGCTGGACGGCAGAACCGAAGACCGCTGTGGATACGACGCCCTCGCCGCCGGTATCGCTCGGATCGGCGGACCAGCTGCTCAAGCCGCGGTACCCCGACTCCGCCACGCCTGGTTCAGCCCGCACACCTTCGAGCGGGCTGCGTACTTGCGCGCCGTCACAGCACTCGACCCAGGTAACACGGACTCGCTGCTCACCGAGGGCTTGTGGGACTGCGAGAGCGACGTACGGCAATTCGCCGCCGAGCACACGCCACTGGACGACATGACCCGCAAACAGCTGAGCTACCTGCGCGACGACCCGATGGAGACCCCGGAGGTACGCGCCACCGCCGCCGCTCGGCTCAGCTGAGCGGACATGGGATTTGCGGCGCCTGGCGATGAGGCCGGGACCGATCCGCCTGCTCGCGTGCCTGTCCTCGTCCGCTCGATCCCGTCAGGAGACGGCCGGTGGCACGGCATGACCATGGGATCTGGTCAACGTGGCATGGCCGCGGCGTGCGCGTCAGCGAGCTCGTACAGGCGCTGGGGGTCGCCCAGCGGGCGGATTCCCTCGGAGCCTACTGAGACGTCCCTCGGGTCCAGCGTGGCAGTGTCTCGGAGTGAGGGCACGTCGCGGCCGGCACGGTCAACCAGAACGAGCGCGGTGGCGATGAAGCCTTCCAGCAAGGACCTGAGAATCGCATGGCTTGAGGACTTGTACTGCACGACCAGTGCGTCCACGAACCCGACGAACGCGTCCAGTTCGATGTCGTACTCGTCGGCGCGCGTGGGCCTGATGCCGGTCGGCACGCCTACCAGCGCAGTGACCGCCTCGCTGGTACGGACGAACAACGCGGCCACGCGGTTGGAAGGGTTCCACAGGACCAGGTCGCCCACCTGAAAGTACTGACTCATGTCGCCATGATCACGGATGGTCATCCGCTGACCCAAGCCACCGGGCATACGCATCGCTACAGCGGCCCCGGCCGGGCGAGAACCGAGATCGGCTTACCTTCTGCCGACGACCGGACGAGGCAGGTGAGGTCGAACGCGGTCGTGCCGAATTGCGGTCAGTGTTCTTGAGTCTCCCAGACCGGCAGCTGGGGCTCGTCGTTGTGCACGATGATGTTGGCGTGATCGGTCGGGCGGACCGTAGCGAAGTAGAACTGTTGGGAGGGGATGTAACGCTCGCGCCAGCGCCGCTCGACTTCGGCCCGAGATGACACCCGGCGCTCTCGGATCACGGCACGATCCACCGTCTTCTCGAGTGCCGTCGACACGAAGATGCGCAGGTCCCACCGATCAATTAGTTCCGGGCGCATGAGGAAGACGCCGTCGAAGACCAGCACGGCGTCGGCTGGGGCAGTCGTGACCGGCGGGGACAGCGCAGCATCCGCGGTGCGGTCGTAGACCGCGTGTTGGAAGCGTCGGTCTCCGCCCGGGCCGAGCGGATCGAGCAGAACCCGGGTCAGCGCGTCGTAGTCGTGGGTGTCGTAGTAGCACCCTTCGGCCGAGTACTCGCCGCGCGGATAGCGCTGTGCCCGGGGGAAGAGGAAGTCGTCGATCGCCGCGCGGATGACGTCGCGGCCCTGTTCGCGCAAGACGACGGCCAGCTCGTCGGCGAGGGTGGTCTTGCCGGCGGCGGGCGGTCCGTCGATGGCAACCCGCTTCGGGTGTGCGACTGTGACGGACCCGACCGCCTCGGCCAAGCGGCCGAGCATCTCGCCGCGGATGCCTTGGTCCATGTCCTGCCCCGTCCTGGTCTCGCGAAGGTCGCCGTGTCGGGCCGACCATATGCGCGCCAGCCCTTTCGTGCCTGCCAATGCCTGAGCGAGCGAGATTGCGCATGCGAAAGGCCACCCGCCGACTCAAGCACCTGGCCCAGGTCCCAGGACTCCGGATGCCGAGGATGCACCCTCACATGCTGCGCCACACGATCGTGACGACGATGCTCGACGTCGGCGTCAGCCTGCGCGGGTCGTACAGATCGCCGCCCGTGACGCCGACCCGTGAACCACCATGCGCTACGACCGGACCCGCAAGAACCTCGACCGGCACCCCAACTACATCCTGACCGCGGACGTGGCCTCCGGGACATAGCCAGCGCTCGCGGCTCTGCCCGGAAGAGCGCATTCGATCAAAGGATCAGACGGCAGAGAGGCCGCGCAGGCCGACAGCCTGGGTTGCGCGAGGCTTGCAGCGGCGATGGCGCAGAGATACGGTCCACGCCGTGATCGCTCCTGCCGATGTGCCCAGGTGTGGTGTCTGTGGCCAGCCAGGGGAAGGCAGGCATGAACATCAGAGGCCTGATGGCCCGTCCTCGGAAGCCGGCCGACGGATTGAGTACACGGTCGTTGACGTGCGCGGAGGAATCGCGAACGTCCAAACAGCTGCGGACCCTGAAAAGGTCTATCGGACCGACGCTGCCGTCTTGGCGATGCAGCTTGAGATCGACGCAGCCGACCTGGCCGGGCAGCGCTTCAGCTACTGGGTGACGCCCGCCCAGTATGGGGTCTTCCGAAGCGACTTTCGGCGCGTCGAAAGCTGAAACCGGTCCCTGTCCGCACGGCGGCGCCGGTGCAATGTCGCCACGGCCGTCCCGTGCACCGCCGTACTCGGTGAGGCTCACCAGGCCTGCTGATCATTGGCGTCGGGGGGAGGCGGCGGGGCGTACTGATTCCAGGTGCCAGCGCGGAAGATGTACAGCCGGAAGTAGGACTCTTCCTGGTCCATCAGGAACACCTGTACCCGCTGGGGGTAGCGCCCTGGCACCGCCCGAATCTGGGTGAGCAGCGCGTCCAGGTCCGCGTGATTGAGGACGCCGGCCCCAGAGCTCTTACTCCGGGTTCTTCCCACCACCCCAGTGGTTGGTTTCTGGGTCGGTCGGAATCTGTGGCGTGCCGACTCCCCGAGCCTGGTCGCCGTACACGGAGACGACCTCGGAGCTGCACGAGTCCACTACCGGCACCTCCGACGGGTCGCAGGAGGTCGAGAAGCCGGGCGGTCGGGCGGATCGCGGTGACAGGTCTTTGGCCATGTTGCGGCCGGTCTCGGTGAAGCCCAGCTGCTCGTAGAGGGCCCGGGCGCCGGTGTTGTGGGCGAAGACGTGCAGTGCGATTCTGGTCAGCGCGTTGTCGTGGCACCAGCTCTCGGCGGCCAGCATGATCGCGCGGCCGTAGCCCTGGCGGCGTACGTCGGGTTCGACGGCGACGTTGTAGACGAACGCGGTGTCGTGGGTGACTTTGACCCAGAGAAAACCGACCCGGCGGTCGCCGTCGTAGGCGTACCAGAAATGGTGGTCAGGGGTGGCGGACTCGTCGGGAAGCAGCTGCGCGTAGGTGCCGGCGGCGTTGCGGGCCGCGTCCTGCGCTGACTGGCCCGACGCGGCGAGGCTCTGCGCGTAGTGCGCCTCGGCCTCGGCCCGCCACGGCTTGTACTGATCCTCGGTCATCGGGTCCAGCCGTACGTCCGCCATGATCGACAACCTACCGAGTCGAAAGCACCCGCGCGCACTCTCAGTTCGCGACCGCCGGTCCACGGCGGACCTACCGTTGCGCGCATGTGAACACGTGCCCGTCGTGCCGTCGACCGATTCAACGCCTGTGTCCTCGGCCTGCGGTCGTCGCCCCGGTTCGGGAGGGCGGTCAGCCGCCGCCTCACCGTCGTCACCTACACCGGGCGGCGCTCGGGCACGACGTTCAGCATCCCGGTCGGCTACCGCCAGGCGGGCCACGTCGTCAGCATCGGCGTACGCTTCCCCGACGCCAAGGGCTGGTGGCGCAACTTCACCGAGGGCGCCCCGCTCGCCGTCCAGCTGGACGGCGTCGACCGCCCCGGCCACGGCCTGGCCCACCGCGACGCCAAGGGCCGGGTGAGCGTCACGGTCCGCCTCTGACACAAGCGAGGCGGACCGTCAGAGGCGAAAGGCAGCCGGCGACGCCGAGTTCGCCGGAGAAGACGACCTTCCAGGTGCCGCCGTAGCTGGCGCGGATGGACGATGAGGAACTCGCGGTACTCGACGGCCCGGTGCCTTCTGAAGGAGGCCGGGCTACCGCGCAGCCGAGGAGCGTGCGCAGGCTCGTAGGGTGAACGCCCTTCAAGGCCAGACATCCGGATCTGCCGCGAAGCGACCGGTGCGGAGCTGCCGGACCCGGCTCGGCACGTCTCAGCCGGTCGCGGTGGGATGGCCGTTCTGGAAGGCGAGCGATGGTCCGCGTCCACCGCGATCTTGTCGAGATGGTCGTCGAGGTTGAGGGATTCCTGCCAGGGCTCCTCGCCGGAAGCGGCGGCGAGCCGGTCGACGACGAGTTGTTCGAGGTCGGGGACGCGCTTGGCTTTCCAGATCTTGTCGGCGAGGCTGACGAGCAGGTCTTCGAGCTCGACGGCGGTCGTCCCCCAACTGGCATGCGTCGCGGCGAAGCGTGCCAGGGAAGGCTCGATGCCGGCGATGCGGATGGACCGGCACGGCGCGACCCGCCGGCTCAAGCATCTCGCTGCCAGCGCCGGAATCCCGGAGGCCGAGGATGCGCCCGCACATGCTGCGCCACACCTTCGTCACGACCACGCTCGACGCCGGCGTGGGCCTACGCGACGTGCAGATCGCGGCCCGTCGCGCCGATCCGTGTACGACCATGCGCACGTAGCGAGCACAACGAGCGGATCTGGCCGATGAGCGGTAGCCCGTCAGGCTCACTGATGGGCCTCCTCGGGGCGGATCACTCGGACCGAGGGGTCCGCCGCGCCTTCCCGGCACGATTACGAACGGCTACCCGACTACCACGCCCCAACGGTCCAATGGTCATCGTCATGACCCGCCGCCTCGCCCGCCACCAACACACCTGAAACCCTTACTTACCAGGCACTTCGATGCGCTCTAATTAGTAATAGTTGTCGATCGGCTGGCGCGCCTCGTCGAACAGCGCTGGCCCCTCGTACCGTACCGGGGGCAGCGGCGGGGTGGCCGGCTTGACCTCCTCGAACTGTTCGGTGGACAGGGCGTACACCACCCGGCCGAGGCCGGACCGGTTGATCGCGGTCGCGCACATCGGGCAGGGCTGGCAACTGGTGAACATGGTGGTGCCGACGGCCACGTCGGGGGCGAGTTCCCGGGCAGCCCAGCGGGCCAGCTTCAGTTCGGGATGGGCGGTGATGTCCGAGTCGGAGACCACGGTGTTGTGGTCCTCGATCAGGACGGTGCCGTCCGCACCGACCAGCAACGAGCCGAACGGCCGTTCGCCGGACGCCCCGGCCTGGCTGGCGAGTTCCAGGGCACGGCGGAGAAATTTTTCGTCGTCGGGGGTCATCGGTCCTCCTGGGATTTGTGGTGAGCGGCCACGGCCGCCAGTGTCTGCCAGGCGCGTTCGGGCTGGCGGATCTCGGTGAGATCGCCGTTGAACGGGTCGAGCAGCACCGTCTCCGCGCCGAGCAGACGGATCTGATCGATGTCGGCGATGATCTGGTCGATGGTGCCGACACCGGCGAGCCGGTCCGGGTCGGTGATTGGTTCACGGGTCTCCCGGAGTGCGATGCGCGGCGCCAACGCGGGCACCGGGCGACCGAGTTCGTCGGCCGTGGCCTTCAGCCGCCCAGCCGCCGTGGCCAGCCATCCTGGCGTTAACCGCAGCGGGTGCCAGGCGTCACCAAGCCGTACCGCGCGACGCATGCCGGCGTCGCTGTTGCCGCCGACCCAGATCGGGATCGCACCCGTGTCGTAGTCGTCGGTGTTCCGCCAGGCGTCGCGCATGGCGCCCAGGTACTCGTTGGTCAGCGCGCCGCGCTGCCGGAACGGCACGCCGAGCGCCTCGAACTCCTGCTGGGCCCAGCCGACGCCGACGCCGAGAACGAGCCGGCCACCGCTGAGCCGGTTGAGGTTCGCCGCCATCCGGGCGGTGAGCAGCGGGTGCCGGTACGGGACGATGAGCACCGTGGTGCCCAGCCGGACCCGCCGGGTCACCCCGGCGAGCCAGGACAGCGTGGTGAACGGCTCGTAGAAGGGCGCCGGATACTGCTCGGCCACGTCGGGGGTCACCGCGATGTGGTCGGAGACCATCAGCAGGTCGAAGCCCAGACCCTCGACCGTCTGCGCCCACTGTCGCAGCACCTCCGGGTCGGTACCCGGAGCGAAGTTCGGTACGTTCACGCCAATCTGCACGGGTCCTACGCTAGCCAGGGTGAACCCGGCGTGTGAACACCGTGATCCCTGCCTTCGCTGGCCTTTGCCGTGGATCCGCCGGTAGATTGGCCCGATGGCCGAGAATCATGATGCTGTCGATTGGGCCATCCTGACCGAGTTGCAGGGCGACGGCCGCCTGCCGATCACCGAGCTCAGCCGCCGGGTCAAGCTGAGCGCGTCGGCCACCAGCGAACGGGTGAGGCGGCTGGAGGCGATCGGTGTGATCAGCGGCTACCGCGCCGAGGTCGACCTGCCCAAGGCGGGCTTCGCCGTGCTCGCGGTGGTCCGGCTGAAGTACCCCGGCAGCCGGCACGAACCGCTGCACCGACTACTGGAGCGACGGTCGGAGATTCTGGAGTGCCTGCGCACCACGGGAGACGACTGTTACGTGCTGAAGGTGGCCGCGACGTCGATGGCGCACCTCGAACAGGTCGTCGACGATCTCGCCGGGTTCGGCAGCACCACCACCAACGTGGTCTACAGCGCCACCCTGCCCTATCGCGGCCCACGCCTGACGCCGCCCCGCTCGTGACCGGTGTATGAACGCCCCCCCGCGGCTGAACCTCGCGGACATCCGCTTCTGGCTCCCCTTTGTGTCTGTCAAGACAACGCTGTGAGCAGGGTTCTAAGCTGAGTCTCGGCGGGTCCGAGAAGCGAATTCTCCGAAGAGCCGGCTTGGGGATGTGAGCTGGTCACGCTGGAGTCAGTTGTCGTTCCCCGGTGTCCTTCCGGACCCGCCGCCGTGGCGGCCACGGCGGCGTTGATCATGTGTCGGTAGACGATGTCGGACAGGCGTCGTTTCGGTGCGCGCATAGGGGTCTTTCACCGGCATTCGGAGTTATCGACACCCGGCTGCCTGCACGCACGGTGGTGCCGTATCCGCTTCGCCAGGGCCGGCGCGGTCAGCGGTGCGAGTTGAGGGTCGCCAGGACCGCGGCGAACTCTTCGGGTGCAAGGACGATTCGGTTGCGGTGGCGCGCCTGGGAGCCGCGGCGCCAGATCGGTGTCTCGAAGTCCCTTGCGGGATCGCGAGTCGAGACCCAGATCTGCCAGGCATCGAAGTTCACGGCCTGACCTGCCCAAGCGCGGGACACATGCGACCAGGGAATGACGCGTGTGCGGAGCACCATGCGAATCTTGATGCCGTAGTCACTGACGTAGACGCCTACCAGCGTGATCCGCCACAGCATGGCCTGCCACATCAGTACGAAAAGGACGACGATGGTGGTCACCGCGGCCCCAGGTCGCTCGCGCGAGGCGACGCCGCAGAGCGGGAGGAGGCCAGCTACGGACATGCCACTGGCGACGACGTAGCGCAGGGTATAGAGATCGTCCTGGTCGCTGTGGTAGACCCGATCCCATGTCGGCACGGGCCGCATCGTATGAATCGACGGCAAGCGGTTGAGGATCCGCCGGCTCGGTCGAAGCTGCCCCAGCCGCCTCGCGAGGATTCGGCTGCCTCCAACAGGACGTACCCTGATGCCGCAGACCGAGCGGTTGAGGTGCGCGGCTGGATCGCCGGGCGTCGCTGGCTCTACGGCGTCTGGCCGCCACCGTGGATGGTGCTGGCGATTGTCAGAGGCCCGTGGTCGTGGACGACGCTTTCCGCAGCCGGCACGTGCACGAGGAGGTTGTCATGCCGGGCCAACGTCGAGACCGTCCTGGGCGTCGAGGTCCTGCCCCCGACGTCCGTCGAGCGACCGGGGCGCCGGCAGCCCGGTGAGTCGGGCTGGCCCACAGGCAGAGGCTGCGGCACCGGCGCGGCGATAGCCTGCCGTCATGACGAGCGCCGAACTGGATGAGTTGATCGTTGCGGACGCCGACGCGCTGCGCGCGTGGTTGTCGGCCAACCACTCCACGTCGCCCGGTGTCTGGCTCGCCCTGACCAGGAAGGGCGGCACAGTCACGACGCTGACCTGGCAGCAGGCGGTCGACGAGGCCCTGTGTTTCGGCTGGATCGACGGGCAGGCCCGTAAACGGGATCAGGAAAGCTCCTGGATCCGGTTCACTCCTCGCCGGCCCCGCAGTTCCTGGTCGCAACGCAACGTCGCCCACGTGGCCCGGCTGGAGGCGCAGGGGCGAATGCTGCCCCCAGGCCGCGTCGCGGTAGAAGCCGCGAAGGCGGACGGGCGGTGGGCGGCGGCCTACGCCCCGCCGTCGGAAGCCGAGGTGCCGGCCGACCTCCTCGCCGCCATCGCTGCCGATCCCGCCGCCCAGGCCATGTTCGACGTACTCACCAAAACCAACCGGTTCGCTCTCATCCACCGCGTCAATGCCGTCAAACGGGCGCAGACCCGCGAGCGGAAAATCGGCGAGTTCGTTGCCATGCTGGCCCGTCACGAGACGATCTACCCGCAGAAGGCCAAGCCTCCGAACTCGCCGTAATCGGCATCTCATGATCATGTGCACTTGTCCACCGCAGGGCGGGCGCGGCCCTGCGGTGCCCAACCTTGGCACCGCCCATGAGGTGGATCGCTCAGCGTTGCCACAGGAATGCGGCCGTCGCGCATGCTCGGCAGTAGAAGGCGTAGCCGCAACCGCCGCCGCCGAAGTTGATCGAGGTGCGGTGATCGTGGCCTTCCTCAAGCTGCGCGACAAAAGTCATCGATTCCGCACAGTTGCTACACCTGGGCGTCTCGTCGTTCTGCAGCCAGGCGGGCTGGCCACCAAGCTGGCCCAGGACCTCCCGCACAGGCCGGCCGCTTCGCCGGTGCCAGCGCTCAGGAGCGTCCAGGTAATCCTCGGCGTCGATCTCCTCGAACTCGACCGCGCAGCTTTCGTCGAGCAGCGTGATGCCAACTCCGGGCGGGGTTCGGGTATGTGCGGCGTCGGCAAGAAAAATGAGTGCTCGATTGCCGCCGGCGGTGGGATCCCACTCGTCGCACATGCCGGGATCGTTCTGGCACATGAAGACCGAGAGCAGCCCGCCCCTGCCTGGCTCCACGTCCGCCAGGTTGACCTGCGCCAGGAATTGCATAGGTCCCGCGCATTCCCGGCACCGCGGCCACTCGAATTCGGACGGTACGTGCGGGAACCCGCCCGTGCGAGTCCCGGAGGCGTCGTCCGCTGCCGGACCGCCGTAGGTCATCAGCTTCACCACGGGAGCAGGCTACGGGCGGACACAGGTTGGCAGGAGGGCAGGGAGCGGATTCGAAACAGATCAGGGGCGGAGCGTCTGCTCACCGGGGGGCGGCGGGAGGCTGGTAGCCACGCCCACCGGGCTGGGTCTCCTGCCATTCTTCGACCAGTGCCGACCCGACAATCACCACCGGAACGACTGAGGTGCCGACGACGAGCAGCAGGCCGAGCGTGGCGAGCAGCCAAGCCCGCCCCGCATTCTTCGGTCGTCGAGCCCGCAGCCATAGCCACACCGCGACGGGATACGCGATGAGCGTCGGTACCCCGATCACGAGGGGTGGGCTGAAGCCCGCGTCACCAGTGATGCCCACCAGCACGAAGAACCCAGCGGCCGGCAGCCCGCAGATGCCGATCAGGCACATGACCGTGATCAAGAGTGCGCTTGGCAACCGCGATGGCCGGGCTTTCTCCACGCGGTAACCGTACCGACCGGGTACGGCGTCGCTACGAGCAGCGACGCGGTACGGCCCGAGCGGTGCGCGCGGTCAACGGATCAGGCTCACGGGCGAGCCTCCTCACGGACGGTCAGATTCACGCCAGATTTGACGGCCTTCCTGAGTTCACTGTTCTGCCGCGGACCGTGCGCTGCGGAGCGTCACGATCGCTTGAGCCAGGCGCGTCCGTCGTGGCACCCCTCTGTGTCAAGAGGCGGCGAGGAGTGGTGTTCTAGGCTGGGGTTCGGCGGGTCCGGGAAGTGACTGTTCCGAAGTGTCGATCATGGGGATCCGGTCGGCCGCGCTGGATTGAAGAGTCGCCCCCACGTGTCCTCCCGGGCCCGTCCTGGTCTTCTTGGCGTCTTTGATCATTTGCTTGTAGACGATGTCGGACAGCCGTCGCTTGAGTGCGCGCATGGCCTCCATCGGTGTCTTGCCGGCGGCGAGTTTGCGCCGGTAGTAGGCACGGCCGTCGGTGTCGTGACGTAGCTGGACGACGGCCATATGTGTAGGGCCCGGTGATGCGCCGGTTCCCGGCCCGGGACAGGCGGTGGCGTTGCTGGTCATCGGATAGGCGTCCAGGGGTGCGGTGCCGTTCCACGAGGCGAAGTGCCCGCAGGTGGCGAAGCGGCTGATGTCCGCGACGTCACCGATCAGGCGGGCGGTGCCGGACGGGCCGATGCCGTGGAGGTCCTGCAGGCTGCTGCCCGTGGTCTCAACGGTCAGTTCCTTGTCCGCGGCCTTGATCTTCTTGTCGACCTGGACCAGTTCGGTGATCAGCTCGGACGCGAGCCGGCGGCGGGTGCGCCCGACCAGATCACGCGGCCGGACGGTATTCAGCAGGGCGCGGGCCTGCGGGGCGGACAAGAACTTCTCTGCCCCGCAGGGCAGTAGTTCCAGAGGCAGTTGGTGGATGCGGTCGAGCAGATCAGTGCGGGCGTGACCGAGACCGTCACGGCGGTCGGCCAGCAGCCTCAACACAACGGTCACGTCGTCGACGGTGACTTGCCGTAAACCCTTGGCGGGTAACGCTGCAACAGCGACGCTGTGGGCGTCGACCGGGTCGGTCTTACGGCCCTGACCGGTGTCGAACACCCGGGCCCGCGCGGACAGTTTCGCCGGCACGTCCACCACCGTTTCGCCGTCAGCGACGAGGCGCTGGGCGATGTGCCGGCCGATGCCGTTGCAGCCCTGGAGCCTCTGCGCGCCACGGTGACCGGCAGGACGCATGCCATGAGTGAGCCACACCAAACCGCGGTGGGCAGCCGGTGAGAGAGCGACCCCACCGGTCACCTCGACCAAGCCTGGCCGGGCTGCGGTCGTACCACCGGTAGATAAGTAGCCGATGTGCGCGCACCTGACCTTGCTTCAAGGCGCCCCTCCGATGTCAGGCGAGGGCGCGGGTGCGGCCGCTCCGCACGGCCACCAGCGTCGGCACGACGCGAACCACAATTCTCCACCGAAACACTGGGCGAGCCGGCCGATCCGCCTACCTGACCCCGTCCCGCCTCAGAGCGAGACAGCGCTTCCGCAGATGCCCACGCCGAGCCCGTGTGGACGGACATCGTGGCAGCTCGGCCTGACGGCGCCCGACTAGAATTCACGCCATACCATGCGCGACCTGCCGATTCTCGGTGTCGCTGCGACTTCCCAGTCTTGCGACTAGCCCATCGTGGACCCGGTCAACGTGCCGTCGACGCGGCGTGGCAAGCAGACGAGTGACCAGGTCCACTCACCGCCATGGGATCGACGACAGATCATGTGCTACGGTAGCCGAGTTGCAGTTTTGATTTCCGTAGACGTTTTCCGGCGCCTGAT
>NZ_JBAKHM010000043.1:0-19688 GCF_036902725.1 Micromonospora psammae
CCGACTTACCGCCGCCGCGCGCGGGGCCGCCCCGTCGGCGAAGCCGACCGCCGGCCGCACCCCGTCCGGCACCCGCGGCACCACCGCCGCGCCCCGGACCACCACGGCCGCGCCGCGCACCACCCGGGCCGCGCCGCCGAAGAGCACCACCCGCACCGTCTTCGGCCCGGAGATTTCCTACGAGTACGGCACGGCGACCGTGCAGATCACCGTCACCGGCAACAAGATCGTCAACGCGGTCGGCTACCTGCCGGAGGGCGGCCAGTCCGCCCAGCGCAGCAGCAAGGTGAACACCGCCTACAGCGGGACCGAGGGCGACGTGGTCGATCTCCAGAGCGCCAACCTGGACACGGTCACCACCGCCACCGCGACCAGCGAGGCGTACAAGCGGTCGTTGCAGGGCGCCATCGACCGGGCGTTCTGACCGTGCCGGCGGCGACCCGGCCCGGCCTGCGCCGGGTCGAGCAGATCATGGGTACGGCGATCGGCCTCGACCTGGCCGACGACCTGCCCGCCGCGACCCTGCACGAGCTGGCCGAGGAGACCTTCGACTGGCTGCGCGAGGTGGACGCCCGGTTCAGCACGTACCGGGACGACAGCGAGGTGTGCCGGCTGGACCGGGGCGAGCTGGCGCTCGCCGAGGCGTCGGCCGACCTGCGGGCGGTGTTGGAGCGCTGCGCCGACCTGTGGGGCGCCACCGACGGGTACTTCGACGCGTACGCCACCGGGCGGCTGGACCCGTCCGGGTACGTCAAGGGGTGGTCGGCGCAGGTCGCCTCCGACCGGTTGGTCGCCGCGGGCGCGGTGAACCACTGCCTCAACGCCGGCGGGGACATCCGGGTCCGGGGCCGCTCGTCGGCCGGGCGGCCGTGGCGGATCGGCGTGCGACACCCCTGGGACGCGGCGGCCACCTGCCTGGTGCTCACCGGCACCGACCTGGCGGTCGCCACCTCGGGCGTCTACGAGCGGGGCCACCACGTGATCGACCCGCGCCGGGGCGAGCCGGCCCGGGGCCTGCGCTCGGTCACCGTGCTCGGCGCGGACCTCGGCGTCGCCGACGCGTACGCGACCGCCGCGGTGGCGATGGGTGCGGCCGGCATCGGCTGGCTCGACCGCCTCCCCGACCACCTGCACGCCGTCGTCACCGACGACCGCCGCCTCCTCCACTCCACCAACCTCCCCCTGACCACCTGACCCCCGTGCCCTGGGGAATCAGCGGGCGGGGCGGCGGGTGCCGGTGGGGCGGGAGCCGCCCGGGCGGGACCGGCCGGGGCGGGAGCCGCCCGGGCGGGTGCCCGACCAGCGGCGCGCGCGCCCGTGGTGCGGTGGTGGCTCGGCGCCTTCGGCGTGCCGTGCCGCGTCGTCCGTGGCCATCACGTACCCCCGTTCCCGGCGCGCTCGCGCCCTCATCCGGTGCAACGAGTCCGGCGCCGCCCGGGACGCTGCCCGATGGTCGACCCGTGCCGACTCAGTGGCCCCGGCGGGGCAGCGGGAGCTGGCCGGGAAGCAGCTCCGGGGTGAGCGTCACGCCGCTCGCCCGCAGCGCGTCGATCAGGGCGTTCTGCACCAGGTACGAGTCGGGCAGCTGCCAGCGGGCCTGCTCGGGGGCGACCGCCCAACGCACCGGGCCCTCCGGCAGCCGGGTCGGCGGCGCCGGGATCCACGACCCGGGCCCGTGGTGCACCACGTGGAAGCAGTGCTCCAGCTCGGGTCGGAGCGGGTCACCGGTGCGGACCAGGAACATCCACCGCCCGGTGGGGGTGACCAGCACCGGGCCGCGGACGCCCGGACCGGCCGGGTGGGTGGGGAGCGCGTCGAGCACGTGCCGGCCCAGGTGCGCCGGCACCTCCAGCACGTCGAAGGCCCGCCCGGTGGGCAGCAGCACCCCGTGCGGTCGGCTGCGCCACCAGGTGGCGACCCGGGCCGGGTCGGCGCTCGCCCCGTGTTCCCAGTCCTCCAGCGCCGGGTGGCAGCCGACGGTGGGGCAGCCGGCGCGACCGCAGACGAAGCGGCTGCGGGCCAGGCAGGCGCCGGGGGTCACGGCCCAGCCGTGTACGGCGTACCGCACGGCGATCCGGCGCAGCCGGACCCGCTCGATCGGTGACAGCTGGGCGACCCGCGGTCCGACGTTGCCCCACATGTCCGTGATCTCCCCTCGCCGTGACGGGATGTCCCGCCAGGTCACATGTCGAGCACCGTCACTGCCGTAACCCGCGATCGTTGAGCTGACGAAAGGCTCGTGCAACTTGCACGAAAACTACGAGGACTGGCTGTACGGCTGACGTACAACCTGTGCGACCAGCGAAAACCTGGGACGGACGGATCCCGCGGGGGAGCCTCCGGACACCGGCCGGGCGGACACCAGGGGGAGGGACAGGGAGATGGACGAGCTTCCGATAGGTCGGCGAGTGGCGTACTGGCGCGGGCGGCGCAAGATGTCGCAACAGGTCTTCGCCGACCGGCTCGGCAAGTCGAAGAGCTGGGTGGACAAGGTCGAGCGCGGGGTGCGCCGGCTGGACAAGTTCTCCGTGCTCTACGAGATCGCCGACATCCTCCAGGTCGACGTGCAGCTGCTGCTCGGCAAGGACCCGGAGCGGCGGACCGACGCGCTGAACTGCATCGACCAGATCGAGGTACAGGAGATCCGGGCCGCCCTGGAGCGGTACGACTCGATGAGCGCGTACTTCGACGCCGCGCCGTTCCCGCCACCCCTGGCCGACATGCGCAAGGCGGTCAACCACGCCTGGCTCACCTACCAGTACGGCCGCTACGGCATGCTGACCCGCGCGCTGCCGAAGCTGCTGCGCGACGCGCAGGCCGCCGACGCCGGCTACCGCGGCGACCAGGCCCAGGAGGCAGCGCACCTGCTCGGGCAGGTCTACCAGATCGCCTCGTCGGTGCTGCGCAAGCTCGGCGAGTGCGACCTGGCCTGGCTCGCCGCCGACCGGTCGATGGCCGTCGCCCAGCGCGCCGACGACCAACTGCTGGCCGGGATCGCCACCACCCGGGTCTGCAACGCCCTGGTCGCCATGGGTCGGGCCCGTCCGGCGCTGGAGCTGAACGTCACCATCGCCAACCGGCTCGCCCCCGGCGGTGGCAACGACGCCTCGCCGGGACGGCTCTCCGTGTACGGGATGCTGCTGCTCCAGGGCGCGATGGCCGCCGCCCGGATCGGCGACTGCGCGACGGTCGACGACCTGCTCAACGGTGCGGAGGAGGCGGCCGACCTGCTCGGTGGGGACCAGAACCACTACTGGACCTCGTTCGGCCCGACCAACCTGGAGCTGCACCGGGCCGCCGCCGCGGTCGAACTGGGCGACGGCGGCCGGGCGGTGGAGATCCACCAGCAGCGGATCCAGGAGCCGGCGTTCAACGCCCTGCTGCCCGAGCGGCGGGCGCACCACCTGCTCGACATCGCCCGCGGCTACGCCCAGCTCGGCGACGTGGCCAACGCGGGGGAGATGCTGCTGCGCGGCGACCGGCTGGCCCCGTCCGAGATCCGCTGTCGGCCGATCGCCCACGAGGTGATGTCGGACGTGCTGCGTCGCACACGGGGTGCGCCGCCTCCGCCGATAGCGGAGTTGGCTGAGCACATGGGAGTCGGAGTATGAGAACGGTGCCGGCCGGATGAACGGCCCGCACCCGAGCAGCGAGCCCCGCGAGGTGCTCTACGTCATCGCCTGCGGTTCGCCGCTGGCCCGCCACGTCGGTCGCCTGGTCGAGCTGGCCCAGCAGGACGGCTGGGAGGTCTGCCTGGTGACCACGCCCGACGGGGCGAAGTTCGTCGACCGGGCGGCGCTGGCCCGGCAGACCGGTCACCCGGTACGCACCCACTACAAGAACGTGGGCGACCCCGACCTGCTGCCCCCGGCCGATGCCATGATCGTCTGCCCGGCGACGGTCAACACGGTCAACAAGTGGGCGGCGGGGATCACCGACACCCTCGCGCTCGGCCTGCTGGTCGAGGGGCAGGGCATGGGGCTGCCCGTGGTGGCGGTGCCGTTCACCAACGCCGCGATGGCCGCCCACCCGGCCTTCCGGGCCGGCCTGGCCCGGTTGCGCGAGTGGGGCACCACGGTGCTCTTCGGCGACCACGTCTTCCCCCTGCACGCGCCGGGCACGGGGGAGCGGCATCTCCAGGCGTTCCCGTGGGAGGTCGGGATCGCCGCCCTGCGTGACCGCGCCCGCGTCACCTCGGCCGCTTGATCCACTCCGTGTCGGCGACATGGCGGTTTCCGACCACCGCGCACCCCGCCACAACGCCGACCTGGAGTCGATCAACCCCGCTGTGCCGGGGGACACGGGCGGCGGGCGAGGCCCGGGCGACCCGTGCGCGCCGGTAAGCTGACCGGCCGTGAGCACAACCGCAGCCCCACCGACCGTCGCCGACGTGGTGGCCGAGCTGGAGCGGCGTTACCCGCCGGCCTGGGCCGAGGAGTGGGACCGGGTGGGGCTGGTGCTCGGCGAGCCCACGGCCGGCGTACGCCGGGTCGCCTGCGTGGTCGACGTGGTCCCCGAGACGGTCGCCGAGGCGCTCGCCGCCGACGCCGACATGATCGTCGCCCACCATCCGCTGCTGCTGCGCGGGGTCTCCTCGGTCGCCCCGACCACGTACAAGGGGCGGATCGTGCACGACCTGATCCGGGCCGGCGTCGCCCTGTACGTGGCGCACACCAACGCCGACGTGGCGGACCCGGGCGTCTCCGACGCGCTCGCCGCCCGGTTCGGGTTGACCGGGCTGCGCCCGCTGCACCGCCCGGCGCCGGGCTCCCCGGCCGACGGTCCGGGCCGCGGCATCGGCCGGATCGGCGAGCTGCCCGCCCCGATGAGCCTGGCCGAGCTGACCCGGCTCGCCGCCACCGTGCTGCCCGCCACGGCCTGGGGAGTTCGCGCCGCGGGTGATCCCGCGCGTATCGTGCGTACCCTCGCGGTCAGCGGCGGCTCCGGCGACGCCTTCCTGGCCGAGGCGACCGCCGCCGGGGTGGACGCCTTCCTCACCGCCGACCTGCGGCACCACCCGGCCGGCGAGCACCTGGCCGCCGGGGGGCCCGCCCTGCTGGACGCCGCCCACTGGGCGACCGAACGACCCTGGCTGGACGACCTGGCCGCCCACCTCCGGGCCGGCCTCGGCGTCGAGACCGTGGTGTCCGACCTGGACACCGATCCGTGGACCGTGCATGCCG
Source organism: Micromonospora psammae (assembly GCF_036902725.1). Classification (NCBI taxonomy): domain Bacteria; kingdom Bacillati; phylum Actinomycetota; class Actinomycetes; order Micromonosporales; family Micromonosporaceae; genus Micromonospora; species Micromonospora psammae. The sequence goes on from NZ_JBAKHM010000043.1 coordinate 5,184, forward strand.
CCGCACCCGCACTGGACGACAAGGAGCCCCGACTGTGAAGGCTGAACCCCAGGTCCAGCGCCGCCTGCTCGACCTGCAGGCCATCGACACCGCCCTCGCCCAGCTCGCCCACCGCCGTCGGGCCCTGCCCGAGCGGGCCGAGCTGGAAGGGCTGGCCCGTGAGCTGTCCGCGCTGGAGGACCAGCGGGTCCGCGCCCAGGTCGCCGTCGACGACCTGGACCGGGACATCGCCCGGCTGGAGAAGGACATCGACCAGGTCCGCGCCCGCAAGAACAAGGACGAGGCCCGGCTCACCACCGGCACCGGTCCGGCCCGTGAGCTGGAGGCGCTCCAGCACGAGCTGGTCTCGCTCAACCGTCGGCAGGGCGACCTGGAGGACGCCGAGCTGGAGCTGATGGAGCAGCGCGAGACGGCGCAGGGGGTGCTCGACGGGATCGAGGCCCGGATGGCCGAGGCGCGCGAGCGGCGGGCCGCGACCGAGCAGCGCCGCGACGAGAGCCTGGCCGGGATCGCCAAGGAGGAGGAGTTCAAGAAGGCGGCCCGCAAGCCCCTCGCCGCCGACCTCCCCGACGACCTGGTCACCCTCTACGAGAAGATCCGCGAGGACACCGGGCTGGGCGCCGCCCTGCTCGCCGGTGGACGCTGCGGCGGCTGCCGCCTGGAGCTCTCCGGCGCGGACATGGCCCGGATCCGCAAGGCGGCCCCGGACGAGGTGGTCCGCTGCGAGGAGTGTCGACGGATCATGGTCCGCACCAACGAGTCGGGTCTGTAGTCCGGTGGCGGTGCGCGCGGTCGTCGTCGAGGCCGACGGCGGGTCCCGGGGCAACCCGGGGCCGGCCGGCTACGGCGCGGTGGTCCGGGACCGGGACTCCGGCGAGGTGCTGGTGGAGCGCTCCGAGGCGATCGGGTCGACCACCAACAACGTCGCCGAGTACCGGGGGCTGATCGCCGGCCTGGAGGCCGCCGCCGAGCTGGGCGCCGCCGAGGTCGAGGCCCGGATGGACTCCAAGCTGGTGGTCGAGCAGATGTCCGGCCGCTGGCAGATCAAGCACCCGGGGCTGCGTCCGCTCGCCGCCCGGGCCGCCGCCCTGGTGGACCGCTTCGACACCGTCCGGTTCAGCTGGATCCCCCGGGAACGCAACAAGCACGCCGACGCGCTCGCCAACGCGGCGATGGACGCCGCCGCCGGGAAGCCGGCCCGGCCGGTCGCCGTGGAGCAGCCGCGCGAGGTGGCCGCCCCGGACTCGGCGGCCCGCGCGGCGGCCCGGGAGGTGGCCGCCCGCGCCGCCACCCGTACCGCCGCCACCGACCCGGCGACCACGAAGCCCTCCTGGGAGCCGCGGCCCAGCTTCACCGCGACCCGGCTGATCCTGGTCCGGCACGGCGAGACCGAGTGGACCGTCCAGCACCGCTACGCCGGCCGCGCCGACGTGCCCCTCTCCGAGCAGGGCCGGGCCCAGGCCCGGGCCACCGCCGCGCGGGTGGCCGAGCTGGCCCCGTCCGTCGCGGCCGTGCTCAGTTCCCCGCTGTCGAGGTGTACGGCGACCGCCGAGGCGATCGCCGGTGCGCTCGGCGGCATCCCGGTACGCCGGAACGACGACTGGATCGAGTGCGACTTCGGCGACTGGGACGGCAGGACCTTCGCCGAGGTGCGCGAGGGTTGGCCGGGCGAGCTGGACGCCTGGCTCGCCTCGACCCGGATCGCGCCGCCCGGCGGCGAGTCGTTCGTCACCGTCGCCGAGCGGGTCGACCGGGCGGTGGCGGCGCTGCTCGAGGCGTACCCCGGGGAGACCGTGGTGGTGGTCTCGCACGTCTCGCCGATCAAGCTGGCGTTGCGGGACGCGCTGGCGGCCGGCGACGCCTTCCTGCACCGGCTCTACCTGGACGCGGCCGGCATTTCGGTGCTGGACATGTGGCCCGACGGCGGCGTCGCGGTCCGCTCGGTCAACGACACCGCGCACCTCTCCGCCCGCTGACCGGACCGCCCGCCGCGCCGTTCGGCGCAGGCGGGCGGCCGTTCGGCGCAGGATGATCCACCGGTTGAACGTGACTGCGGTCACAGGGTCGTAGCCTCCGGCCGTCACATGGCAGCTACGACTCTCCCGGAGGTGTGTCAGATGACCGCACCCGAACCGGAGGCGCCGGCAACGGCGTCATCCAGGGCGAAGGACCACAGTCCCTGGAACTGGTTGCTCTTCATCCCCATCGTGGTGCCGCTGATCCCGGCGTTCTTCAACGCCGACTCGCCCCGGATCCTGGGCTTCCCGCGCTTCTACTGGCTGCAACTGGCCTACATCCTGCTCGGCGTGGCCACGACGACGCTGGTGTACCAGATGACGAAGAAGCGGGGTGGCCACTGATGTGGCGGGATCACCTGACCGAGATCATCGTCTTCACGTTCCTCTTCCTCCTGGTCAGCGCGATGGGCTTCGTCGCGGCCCGCTGGCGGGCCCCGAAGGACATGGCCCACCTCGACGAGTGGGGCCTGGGCGGGCGCAACTTCGGCGGCTGGATCACCTGGTTCCTGGTCGGCGGTGACCTGTACACCGCGTACACCTTCGTGGCGGTGCCGGCGCTGGTCTTCGGCGCGGGCGCGATGGGCTTCTTCGCCGTGCCGTACACGATCGTGATCTATCCGTTGGTCTTCCTGGTGCTCTGCCGGCTCTGGTCGGTCTCCCACCGGCACGGCTTCGTCACCCCGGCCGACTTCGTCCGGGCCCGGTTCGACTCGCCGGTGCTGGCGCTGCTGATCGCGATCACCGGCATCGTCGCGACCATGCCGTACATCGCGCTGCAACTGGTCGGCATCGAGGCGGTGCTCAAGACGATGGGCGTGACCGGCGACAACGCGATCGCCCGGCACCTGCCGATCATCATCGCCTTCGCGATCCTGGCCGCCTACACCTACCAGTCGGGGCTGCGGGCGCCGGCGCTGATCGCCTTCGTCAAGGACACCCTGATCTACATCGTGATCCTGGTGGCGGTCCTGTACCTGCCGTACAAGCTGGGCGGCTGGGGGGAGATCTTCGACAAGGCGGACGCGAAGTTCGCCGCCTCACCGAATCCCGGCGACGGCATCCTGCTCAACGCCAACAACCAACTCCAGTACGTCACCCTGGCGTTCGGTTCGGCGCTGGCGCTCTTCCTCTACCCGCACAGCATCACCGGCGTGCTGGCCAGCCGGAACCGGGACGTCATCAAGCGGAACATGTCCGCCCTGCCGGCGTACAGCCTGCTGCTCGGGTTGATCGCGCTGCTGGGTTACATGGCGATCGCCGCCAACGTGAAGCCGCTGCCCGGGGCGACGCCGGGCAGCGTCGACAGCAACACGGTGGTGCCGGTCCTGTTCGACCAGCAGTTCCCGGACTGGTTCGCCGGCGTCGCGTACGCGGCCATCGGCATCGGGGCGCTGGTGCCGGCGGCGATCATGTCGATCGCGGCGGCGAACCTGTTCACCCGCAACATCTACAAGGAGTACCTGAAGCGGGACGCCAGCCCGGCGCAGGAGGCGAACGTCTCGAAGATCACCTCGCTGGTGGTGAAGGTCGGCGCCGTCGCCTGCATCGTCTTCCTCGACCCGCAGTTCTCCATCGACCTCCAGCTCATCGGCGGCGTGATCATCCTCCAGACGCTGCCGGCGGTGGCGCTGGGCCTCTACACCCGGTGGTTCCACCGCACCGCGCTGATCGTCGGCTGGGCGGCCGGGCTGGGCATGGGCATGTGGATGCTCTACCAGATCGGCAACCCGACGACCGGCAAGAAGCACTTCGCCGGTTCGGCGTTCCCGCTGGAGAAGTTCGGCTTCGACACCCCGCGGACCATCTACGTGGGCATCGTGGCCGTGCTGGTGAACCTGGCCGTCGCGGCGCTGGTGACGTTGCTGCTGCGGCTGGGCAAGGTGGCCGAGGGCGTCGACCACACCACGTCGGACGACTACTTCGCCGACGAGGGCGACCCCCGGGTGACTCCCGGTACCGAGGCGGACGCCGACTCCGCCCGCGAGCCGGTCGCCTGACCGCCAGGGGCCCCTCGTCCGACGCCCCCGCGTCGCACGAGGGGCCCCGCCGGGGCGGAAGTCGGCTCAGCGCAACGCCCGCCAGAGCAGGTAGAGGCCGATCACCGTGCCGAAGACCACGATCAGCGTACGGAGCACCACCGGCGGCAGCCGGCGGACCAGCCGGGCGCCCGCGTAACCGCCGACCAGCGTGGCGGGCGCGACCACCGCGACCGCCGCCCAGTTCACCGGCCCGAACAGCGCGAACACCGTCACCGTGGTCAGCCCCACCACGGCCGAGAGCAGGTTCTTCACCGCGCTCACCCGGGCCAGCGTCGCGTCCAGCACCAGGGCCAGCCCGGCGACCAGCATCACCCCCAGGGCCGCGCCGAAGTAGCCGCCGTACACCGCGCCGACGGCGACCATCGCCTGCACGGAGACGGTACGACGGCGCGGCGACAGGTCGCGCGGATGACCGACCAGCCGGCGCAGCGGATCCTGGAAGGCCAGCACCGCGGTCGCGCCGAGCACCAGGAACGGCACCACCAGCTCGAACGCCCGGGCCGGGGTGGCCAGCAGCAGCAGGCACCCGAGGACGGTGCCGACGATGGTGGTAGGCACCAGCGTGGCCAGTCGCCGGGCCGGCGGCAGGTCCGCCCGACTCCCCGCCACGCTGGCCAGGTAGCCGGGGCAGACCGAGACCGAGTTGGTGACGTTCGCCGGCACCGGCGGCAGCCCCACCGCGATCAACGCTGGGAAGGTGATGAGCGAACCGCCTCCGGCCACCGCGTTCACCGTGCCCGCGGCGAGACCGGCGGCGAGCAGCAGCGCGGCGTCGGAAAGATCCATGGTGCCCCGAGGCTAGTACGCGCCGCTGCCCGCCGCTCGGGCGCGGACTCAACCTTTCGACGCCCTGCAGCGTCGTCCCCGTTGACGGAGTTCGACGGAGGGAGCGGCACAGTGCACGGTCAGGTTCGGGGGTCGACGCGTGGCTGACGCGGATTTCCGCGAGTTCGTCGAGGTCCGCTACGGGGACCTGCTGCGGACGGCGTACCTGTTGACCGGCAGCCGGGACGCCGCGCAGGACCTCGTGCAGGAGGCGCTGCTGAAGGCGATGCGGCGCTGGCACACCGTCGACGAGCCGATGGCGTACGTACGCCGGGCGATGGTCAACGAACGGACCAGCCGCTGGCGCCGGATCGGGCTGCGGGAACTGCTCACCGCCGTGGTGCCGGACCAGGCCGGCCCGGACTCCGCCGACGGTGTCGTCGTCCGCGACGAACTGCTCAGGGCGCTGGACCGGCTGCCGGTCCGGATGCGCACGGTGCTGGTGCTGCGTTACTGGGAGGACCTGCCGGAGGCCGCCGTGGCGGCGGCGATGGGCTGTTCGGTCGGGACGGTGAAGAGCCAGTCGGCGCGGGGGCTGACCCGGCTGCGGGGGGTGCTGGGCGGGGGCGTCGCCGGTCGGTCGGTGCCCGGCGAGCTGATGGGGGAGCGGGCATGAGCGTCGACGAGCTGCGGGCCGGGCTGGCCCGGATCGCCGCCACCGTGGTGCCGGACGAGGACCCGTACGGCCGGCTGGTGCGCCACGCGCGGCGGCGCCGGCGGCGTCGGTTCGCGGGGTTCGGGGCGGCGGTGGCCGCACTGCTGGCGGCGGCGCTGGCCGGGCCGGCGGCGTTCAGCGCGGCCGGCCTGGACGGACGGCGCGACGACGGACGGCGCGACGACGTCGGCCACGGCCATCCGGTCGACTCGCCGTGGAGCTGGCGCCTGATCAACTCGCCCACCCGGGGGAGCCTGGCCGGGGACCAGGCGTTCCTGTCCGAGCTCACCGGCCTCGCGCGGCGGGAGAACGACCGGCTGCTGATGGGGGCGGAGCTGTCGACGGTGAGGGTGCTCTGGGCGGACGACTCGGCCGGCTTCCGCCAGGTGGTCCTCGCCTACCACTCCGACACCTCCGCCGCGCTGGTCAGCCTGCAGAACCGGGCCGGAGCGTCACCCGAGGACATGCTGCAGGGCGGCGCGACGACGAACGTGCGGCCGGACCCGTTCGCGGTGCTGGACATGAGCTACGGCCAGTCCGACGACCAGCGTCGGTGGCTGCTCGGGCTGGCGCCGGCCGGTTGCGCCGTCTCGCACGCCCGCTCCGGCCAACTGGCCGACAGGGTGCATCGGCGCTGGGAGCCCGCGCCCGGCGGCGACCACCTGCTGGTGAAGCAGAGCCAGGCCCGTGGCTGGTGGCGGGTCGAGTGCGACGGCCAGCTCCGAGAGGCCGGCCCCGTCGGTCCTGGGCTCTTCGTTAGGGAGACCCGATGGGCGGGGAAGGACGACCCGCCGGACGCCCGGCCGAACCCCACGCCGACCGCCGACTGGCGGGCGGCGCGGGGTGCGGACACCGCGTACCGGAAGCTGGTGGACGGCAGTGGCCTACCGAACTCCGCGCCGCCCGTGCTCCGCTGGGCCGGCAAGGTGGACGACCGCGACGCCGTACTCGTCGGCCCGCTTGGCAACGGTCCGCTGGTCCTGCAGGTCGGCTCCGGGGAGGTCGGGCTCCTCGCGCTCGCCGGCCCCGGCGGGGCGAGGCCCGGCACCCCGACTGTCGAAGAGTTCACCCCGGAGCCGTTTCCGCTGCTCGCCACCGGGACGACCATCGAGCTTGAGATCCTGGCGGGGCGCACCCACGACCTGGCCGCGATCCGCGTGCCGGCCCTGGTCGACGGCCACGCCGCCCTCACCGACCGCCTGCTGGTGGTGCCGCGTCCCGCGGCCGCGCGGGTCGAGGCGGTCGCGGACGGCCAGGTCCGGGCCACCGCAGTGGTACGCGACGGCGCCGCGCTGCTGACCCTGCCGCTCGGCGCCGAGGTGACCCTGCGCGCCCTCGACGGGGACGGGAAGGTGATGGCCTCCGGGGCGCTGCGCGAGCCGGCGCGGGGTGAACGGGTCTTCAACGAGGCGCTCACCTGGGCCTGGTGAGCCCCGCAGCGGGCAGGTTGCGACGGGCTCCCGCCCCGGTGGGCGCCCGTCGCGGCTCCGGCCGCCCCGAGGGTGGAAATGGGCGGCACCGCAGCGTCGTTAGGATGGGTACGCGACGGACGAGTCGACCGGGCGGTCGCGTCGGCGGGCTCCGGCCCGCCGCCGAGGAACGTCCGGACTCCACAGGGCAGGGTGGTTGCTAACGGCAACCCGGGGTGACCCGCGGGACAGTGCCACAGAAAACAGACCGCCGGCCCGTAACGGGACGGTAAGGGTGAAACGGTGGGGTAAGAGCCCACCAGCACCCCGGGTGACCGGGGTGGCTCGGTAAACCCCACCCGGAGCAAGGCCAAGCAAGGGTCGTCACCGCAAGATGACGACCCGGCGCAGACGCTTGAGGGTTGCCCGCCCGATGTCTGCGGGTAGGCCGCATGAGCCTGTCGGCAACGGCAGGCCGAGATGGATGGCCGCCGCCGGCGGGTACCCCGCGAGGGGTACGCGCCGCGCACAGAATCCGGCGTACAGGTCGACTCGTCCGTCGCCCACCAGCTCAGGGCCGTGATCAAGGCTCTGAGCTGGTTCTATGCCCGGGCGTCGATGGTCGTTCTTGGTCAACATTGGCCGGCGTTTGACGCCCTGACGACGCCCTGACGCCCTGACGACGCCCTGAGCGCGGGCTCAGTTGGGCCTTGCCTCGGTCCGGCGCGCTATGCCGTCGTGAGGGGGCTTTCCGGGTCGCGCTTCGGGGTCTGAGTCGATGCCTGGCGGCTGAGGGGAAGGCCGGGCACGTCCTGCGGTGGAACTGGTGCCTTAACCCGGTGACCCGGTGGCAAGCCAGTCCTGGGGTTGGACTGGCGCGGCAGCCGGAAGCCCCCGACCCGCCGACCAGAGCAGCCCTGCCGGCTTCCGTCACGGCCTCGCTGGGGCTGGTTCCTGTCTTGGGTGGGGCGGTGTCCCGGCGGCTGTCGGTGGCTTCCCGCCCCGGCGCCGTAGGCGGCCGGGGCGGCTTGCCGCCGGCCGGGCTTGCCGCCCCGCACCGCGCGGAGCGCGGTGCCTTGATCCTAATGAGAACTATTCGGCAGTGCTGTCGGATCACATGTCGGATCACATGTCGCTCTCGGCTTGTATCTGGCTCCGGTCCGTCGTACCTCGCCCCGCTGAACGTCGCCTCGTCGAACCTGGCCTAGCGTGGCGGAAATGGTCGTCGAGAAGGTCCGGCAGGCCGAGGCGCGGAGTGAGCGGATCGCGAAGGCGGTCGAGGCCGCCGGCGACGCCTTCTGGGCGACGATCGCCGCCGCGTTCCCCGAGGCCACCGCCGGGGACTTCCCGCCGGACGCCACGATGGACATTGAACGGGCGCAGCACCAGGCGGTCCACCTGTGGCTGCACTACAACGCTCCCGAGGGCGGTATCGCCGCCACCGGCCCGGCACCGCTGCCGACCGTGCCGGATGGCCGGTACGGGTACGTGGAGTGGGCGACCCACGACGAGAGCGCTCGTGGGAAGTGGCTGTTCCAGCTCGCCGACACCGTCACCGACCTGCATGCGGCGTGGACGGCGGCCGTCGACGACTTCGCCGACGACCTCGCGCATTCACCTACGCCGTCGACAACAACGTGGTGCTGTCCGAACACGACCTGGTGATGAAGACGGATCGGTCTAGCAAAGTCAACCGATTTTTAGACCGATCTGTCTGATAGTCTTGGTGCATGGTTTCAACGCGTCCGTCTGCACGGCAGCGCCTCCTCGAGGCTGCTGACCGCTTGTTCTACTCCGAGGGTGTCCACACGGTCGGGATCGACAAAGTGATCAAAGAGGCGGGGGTTGCCAAAGGCTCGCTTTTTTACAACTTCTCGGGCAAGGACGACTTGGTGGCCGCCTACCTTGAAGGCAGGGATCAGCGGCGACGCGACCGGATCGCCCGGCACCAGCAAGGCCTGAAAGATCCAATCGAAAAACTGCTGGCAATCTTCGACGCCCTGAACGAAGCGGTTGCTGCCCCAGGTTACCGGGGCTGCGCCTTCGCCAACGCAAACGCCGAAGCCCTCCCTGGCAGCGTAGAAGCCAAAGCCCTCCGTACTTTCCGGGACTGGCTCGCCGATACCCTTCTGGCCCTGGGCAAAGAAGCAGGATTCACTGACGCTGCCGATGTGGCGGCCCGCCTCGGGCTGCTTTACGACGGGGCCGTCGCCAACTCCCAACTGGACACCCACCCGGACGCGGTCCGCCTCGCCAAAGAACTCGCCTCCATGGTCCTCAACAGCTCACCTAGGACCACCTGAGGTGGAAACTATGGGGCACGCAAAGCCGCCAATTTCTGCTATCCAGGTTCCAGTCTGCGTTTGCACTGGGTGCCATGCGGCAGAAGATTCCAGGAACAACCGCGCTACCGCCGCGGCGTCGTCCTCTCCGTTCTACTGGTCATGGCGGCCTTCTGGAGCGAGGACCTCCTCGGTCTCCGCTAGGTCACTCGCCGCGACGGGATGCGGGCCAGCTTCTGCTGCGTGTTCCGCCCACGCCCGTCCAACCGGCTGGGAAACGACCGGCATAAGAACCTCCGGGAATAGGTTCTGAGCAGACTCGGTTACGAGTGTGTCGCTGGCAGGGGTGACCCACAAAAGCACAAGAACTCCCGCCGTCGAGCGGGTGGGACACCGCCAATGTCATGAGCCCAAACCTTGAGCTCAAACTTGCACTACCAATACCTCAACTAAGTTAGGAACTGAAGCAATGGATTACAAACTCGAACTCATCGGGTACGTCCAGGTCGATCCAGACATCACGCTCAGAAGGATGGTGGCGCAGACCACCACGCCAAAGGGAACTGTGCTTCTCCTGCATGGATTTCCGGAGACGCTGTGTGCCTGGAAAGACATTTCCCTGGCGCTGTCCACGGACTACGAAGTCCATGCCATCGACTGGCCAGGCTATGGTCTTTCATCGCGGCCCCCGGCCGACAAGTTTTCGTACTCGCCCAAAGATTATGCGCGTGTTCTGCAGGACTACATCAAGAAGGCGAACATCGCGACATCGACGCTCACGATCTATGCGACCGACATCGGAGCTCTCCCGGCCCTGCTAGCAGCTCTCGACGATCCGCAGATCGCCAGGACCATCATTGTTGGTGATTTCGCGCCGTTCAACAGGCCTCAGTACATGCACGACGGATTGCAAAGTCTGAAGTCGGAACCCTCAGCAAGTGCGACGCTCGCCGGCTACAAAAGCAGGACCAGTGCGGAGCTTCTCGACACCGCCTTGAAGGGAGGTATTCCCAAAGAAGCGCAGTTTGAGGCTTCGGCTGAGTTCAAGGATGACGTCTCCCGCGCATGGAGCCATGGCGGAATGACACCGCCTGACGCCTTCTACCACTACTACTCCCATTTTACGCGAGATGAAGATTATCTTGAGGCGAACATCGACAAGCTCAAAACGCCCGTGAAAGTCGTCTGGGGCGAGAAGGACAACTTTATCAAGAAGGAAATGGGGATCGAGTTCGCGCAAAGGATTAACGCGAACATCCGTATTCTTCCTGATGTGGGACACTACGCCCACCTGCAAAGCCCGGAGCTGGCCATTGAGGAGATTCGTGCCTCATTCCGATGACCGCGCGGTGCCCGTTCCAGGGGGGGGGCAGCTGCAAACATCGTGCACTTCTCTGGCAATTGTGGCGAAGCCGGAGAAAAGGTACCGGCCGAGAGCTTCGCAGCTACTTCCATTCCCGTGTTTTCAGAGGGCCATGATGGTTTTCCCCGCGCCGGGGTCATCGGCCAGCAGTAAACGAAGTGGGGTGCGCGGCAGTAATTCGCCGTAGACTGCACGAATTTGGTGCGGCAGCGGCTGCACGTCACTGGTCGCAACCGCGAGCATCGGGTCGAACATGCCAGCCAAGGTGATCCTCTGAGCCTCGGCAACGAGTTTGAAATCGCTGGCCGGAAGTATCCAAGGCGCTCGCGTCGTACCTCGGGCACGCCGACCCCGGCTTCACCCTCCGCGTCTACACGCACCTGATGCCGGCGAGCGAGGAACGAACCCGCAATGCGATTGACGACCTGTTCAAAGCCGGCGAGAACCCCTGACGCCCTGGCGACGCCCTGAGCAGGTGTCAGCCGAACGAAACGCCTGGTCAGAGTGCGAATCGTCTTCATAATCCGGCGTACAGGTCGACTCGTCCGTCGCCCGCCAGGCCAGCCGCTACCAGATGGCGGCTGGCCTGCTGTTTCTTCGGGTGCTGCTGGTCGCCGTCGGTCACTATTGGTCGGCCTTTGAGGGCCCGGTCACGGCCCAGACGCGGCCCTGCGGACATACTCAGGCAACCAACATCGCTTCCTGGCCTGCATCCCCAGGTACGCATAGCTGCGGAATTCGTCCACGTCGGTCCATGGACGTCCACGACCAGTCGTACGGTCGTCACCCAGTTAGTCACTCACCCACTCCCTACGCCAGTCGGACGCGTCATGAACCAACGGGCACGGTCGGAGTTCGGCGCTACCACAAAGCCACTAGCCTAGCTTTCTTTCGCCAGCGGGGGACGCATCACGGCAAATGCTTCCAGCTTTTCCTCAGCGCTATCGAGCTAACGCGTTGATTGCTGACGCCCAGCGATCTCCTTATTCGCCAGCGTCGGACGCGCGCCCAGGCGGCGGCGCGTGCGGCCCGTCAAGGGCCGCCTTGAAGACGTACAGAAACTTTGAACAATACGCCCGCAGCCGGCTTTGTCGGGCTCCAGTTAATGGGTTACGGATTTGTATCGGATGATGCATTACATGATCGGCTAGGGCTGACCTATCTGCGGGACTGGTGTGGCCCGCGCCGAGGTCAGACGTCGAGGAGACTCTCGTCGTACCAGACGTCCTCGTAGCCGGGTGCCAGCACCACGCCCCAACCTGGCGGAAGTGCAAGGTACGGCCCAAGCTCCGGGGCGTGTTCGTTCAGGTGCTCAACATGCAAAGGTGCGAAGAACTTGTCGTCATCCTGGGGGATCGCATGGCCGCGCCACACGAACCACCCGTTGCTGCTGCCGGCGATCGGGTGCCGTAGGGCGTTGAGCGGCTCCAGCTCGCGTGGACGCGACAGTGCGAAGCCGACCATCGTCTGCTGGCCGGGCGGCGATGGCTCAACCGCGAAGCGTCGACACACGTCGCGTTGCGCCGCCGAAACGCGGAAGCCTGGCAGGCGCCGACGCAAACTGATCATGTCGCCCATCATGTGAAGTCAAATCGTCACGGGTCAATAGGAGTGCGACACGCCGGCAGCCGGCTTGTCCTACTCCCGATGATGCGTGACACCTTGGCTTCACTTGATGGGTGACACGTGCCTCAACGTCTCGGTTACGCAGGGTCGGTGCCGATGCTGGCTGGTTCAGGGCTGCGCCTGCCGTGCCTTCCAGGGCCTGGCGGCTGGTATCAGTGCTGTGCGACAAGACGGCGTGGTCGTCCCAGGCCGCCACTAAAGCAGCGCATTGCCCAGAGTCCAAGTTCCAGGGATGAGACCGTAGATCCGCCGCAGATCGTCGGCCGTCCGGCCCCGGACGAACAGCCACGCCCACTCGCCTACCCCGTCCAGGCGTAGCAACTGCCCTGGCGCGGAGAACCAACGAACCGGCTCCTCCGGTTCAGACCACATCGGGTACTCAGGAAAGTTCACCCGCTGATAGTTCGCCTCAACCACGCCGATCAGCTCGGCCGGTAGCTCGGCTGCGTTCTCCAGGCACTCAGAACCGAACAACACCTCAGTGAGCACCATCTCCACGCAGGCCAACGAGACACGGTCCAAAAATGGCCGCCAGCCCTCCCCGTGCTCCATGACCACTGGCGGATCCAGCTCAGCGATGTGGGCCAGTGGTATTCCCCACGAGGCCACGCCTTGGTTCTCGTCCCGGAAAACCAGCACCTCACCACTCTCGTCGACCTCAAGGACGCGTGGCGGCAACAGCCGGTCCTGGTTCCTTGTCAGGTCATCACGCCGACCGAACAGCAGGTACGCCTCACGCAACGCCGCTGGAAGCTCGAATCCCAGCGCCTGTTCCGCATCACGCAACTCTTCGTCGTCAACCCCGTCGCCGTCACGCAACGGCCTGGTCCACTCAGCCGCAAAGGCCCGGATGAAGCACCAGGCCTCCGCCCGGCCGCCGATACCGGACAGCATGGCTTTCCCGACATCGAACCTGTCCGTCATCCGAACCTGCCCATCCGCGCCCCGTCTACGGAGGCTGAGGCTAGCGCCCGACGGGTCACGGAGCGCGGCGGGTCTAGCCGGCCGTGTAACCCAACATCTGACACCGATCAGTAACGGGTGGGAGTGTGGCCCAGGTCCTCAAGCACCTGGTCGGTCCTCTCGACAACACCTTCCGCATGGGCGGGTCTGCGCGAACGAAGCTGCCGCGCCCCCGCTGAGAGATGATCAGACCCTCGTTGCGGAGAACTCCTGGATAGACAGGGGTGCTCGTAGGCTCGGCAGGCTCGATGGTCCGCGGCGCGCTCGTGGCGCGCTTCGGCGTCGGCTTGGGACTGGTCCGGGTGGGCTGCGTGAGGACTCGATCGCGTCCGCGAGGGGCGGCGGTGATGGCGCGGACACGTCAGGTTGTTCAGGCTGAGGCCAATCGATTAGCGGGGGCCATGGGTGGTCGACGCGTCCGATGAGCTCGCGGGAGTTGGAGGAGCTACGCCGACAGGCGGAAGACCTGCGTTCGCGGCTCCTGGCCGGGGAGCGGGAAGCCGCAGAGTCATCAGCCCGCGACTCTCGCGAGGGTCTGAGGGTGGCGCCGACCTCCGATGGCCGCGTCGACCTGGTCGAAATGCTGGCCGGTTGGCGTCGGCGCCTACCTCTGGAAGAGTTGGGTTCTGCCGTTGTGGAAGCTGCGGACGAGGCCACGCGGCGCCGCACGGAGGCCTGGGCTCGTGGGATCAGCAGCCACGCCGGCGGTGACCAGGATGCGCCGGAGACATCTGATCCTTCCTGGCTGCCAGCCTCGGGCTTGCCCGTGGACGAGTCAGCAATCAACTTCGCTCGTGGCCTGTTCTACGTGCTCAAGGATTCCTCCGCCCGCTTGGACAACGTGGCCACGGAGCTTGCCAACCGCGCCGCAGTGCGTGCGCAATGGCAGTCGTGGCCATTTGACGAGCTGGACCGCATGACGGCAGATCCGTTCCAGCTGTTCGCGAATCTGGGCCTCATGACAAGAGACCCACGAGGGGACGGTTGACATGCCACCGCCCGGAGATCAGACCGGGCGGTGGAGCTGGTGTCGCGACCCGGTGACAAGCCAGTCCCGGGGTTGGACTGGCTTGTCAGCCGGAATCCCCGATAACGCGACCACGTCGCCCTGCCGGCTTCCGTCACGGCCTCGCTGGGGGCCGGTTTCTCGCAGGTGAGCCGGCAACGCGTTTGGGCCCGCTGTCGTTTCCGTCCAAGACGGCCGCCGCGGCGGCGATCTAGCGTGGACCCAGTAGCCCGCCCGAGCATGAGGAGACAGCACAATGCGTGACCTGGTCTACACCGGTTTCATGTCGCTCGACGGCGTCGTGGACTCGCCCGGCGGC
>NZ_JBAKHM010000044.1:0-17962 GCF_036902725.1 Micromonospora psammae
GTTCCGCCGCCTGCGCATCCGCTGGGAGATCCGCGACGACATCCACGAAGCCTTCCTCACCCTCGCCTGCGCCATCATCTGCTGGCGCCGACTCCAACACTCAAAGAGTTAGGACCTCTAAGTCAGCTCCCGCCCCGTTCGCCGCACCTGCCGCCTGACAACGGTGACGGGTCTGGAGTCCCCTGCGCTTGCACGAACCCCAAATAGAACACAACAAGCCTGATCACCGTGCAGCGGTAAGCGCCCGGCGCCCAGCACCGGACGACCAACCGTGGAGGCGAGTCAGGTTAGTGCCGCCTAGACATGGCGGTCCCTGGGGAGAGGGCACCCGAGGTGGCGGGAGCGATTCGGCCAGGGCCGCTGGACGCGCCGGCACGAGCAGAGCCCGGCTACCATGGCCTGGCACCATGCGCCGAAGGGAGCCCGATGAGCAGCGTTCCTCTTCCCGCGCTGCAGATCCTGCTCATCGAGGACGACCCGGGCGATACCGTCCTGGTCACCGAGGCCCTGGCAGCGCACCGGTTGCCCAGCCACCTGCATACCGCCCCCGACGCAGCCACCGCCCTGTCGATGCTGCGCGCGGACCCAGACGCTGCACCCGCCGTGCGTCCCCACCTGATCCTGCTCGATCTCAACATGCCCGGCATGGACGGCCGTGAGCTGCTCACGATTCTCAAGGATGATGCGCACCTGCGGGGCATCCCGGCGGTCGTGTTCACCGCCTCCGCCGCTGACGCCGACATCGACGTCAGCTACCGCGCGCACGCCAACGCCTACGTCACCAAGCCGCTGACCGCCGACGAGTTCGCCGCCGCCGTCGCTCACATCCACAGCTTCTACGGCGGCCTCGCCGCCCGCGCACCCATCAACATTGCCGGGCAAGACGCCACGTAGCCGCTTCTCGGGCACTGCGCCGGGGATCTTCTCGGCGCGGCGGGGCCTACCGGCAAGGCGTGCGTATCGCGGCGGCCCTGCTCAGCCGGCGCTCGGCCAAATGTCTTCTTCCTGCTCAAGAGCAGCCAAAAGCCCCGTGATGTCCAGAACCCGCCGCACATGCCCGACCGGGTTAACCACCGTTAACCGCTTCCCGGCCTCAGATGCATCCCGGTGAGCGGCGACCAGCGCGCTGAGGACGGTGGAGTCCAGGAACGAGAGCCGAGCCAGGTCCACCCGTACCCGCGGGGCACGGTCGATCGCCTCCCGCAGCACTTCGGCGAAGCGGGCCACACCGGCGACGTCGATCTCCCCGGACAGCAGCAGCGCCACCTCGTGCACGCCGCCGTCCAGGCGCCACTGCCAGGTTCCCTCATCGTGCACGTTCGCCTGCCTCACGCGCCTACCGGCCAAGGCCGCACCGTCACGCTGATCGTTGCCCTCACGCCGTCCGGGCCGCTGTCGAGCACCAGCCCGCCGGCCAGTTCCCGCGCCAGCCACAGTCCGCGCTGCCCGATCACCGTCGAGCCAGGCAGAGCGACCACCGCGTCACCGGCTCCCGGGCCCCGGTCACTGACCTGGCACGTCAACACATTCGCTGACCGGGTCAGCCGCACCTCACCCGCCCCGCCGCCGTGGCGCACCGCGTTTGTTACCAGCTCGTGCACCGCCAACACGAAATCCTCCAGGTCGCCTTCCGACAATCCGGCGTCCCCCGCGACACGCGCCACCGCGCGCCGCACCTCGGTCACCTCGGCCAAGGCGAAGGTCATCGACAACAGCGTGTCCGGCGGGCTCGGCGCGGGCATGCACCCAGATTCTTGCGCATCTCGGCCGTCCATGCCCAAGAGGTACCCGCCCGAATCAGCACCACTCGTACCGAAAGACGGAATCGCAGACTCCTGATCCCCAGCCAGGCTGCTGTGGGCATCCGCACCGGTCGAAGGGCTCACCGCAGCGGCCACGGGCGGCAACAGCGTCGAAATGGCGGCACCAGAGTCGACATCAGCGCACAATAGCCCTTCGCCGGTACGCCGAGCGTCGACGTTGCGTGGTTCAGCTCAGCCGACAAGGGGAAGATCGTCCGTCCGCAGCCGACGTTGCCGCTGATCAGGTGCGGCTCCCCACACAGGCGGCTCGACAGCACACGGGATGGCCGCGGCAAGCGTATGCGGCATTCTGCGCTGGTGTTTATTTTTCAGATGCACGTGATGTCAGCTCAGGTTGGCGAAGGCTTCGACCTGCCGCGTTTTGCCGGCGACGATGAGGATGTCGCCTGAGTAGATCGTGGTGTTGGCGGTGGCGTAGGTGAAGTCCTCTCCTGGGCGTTTGATGGACACGACGGTGATGCCGTACTTGGTGCGCAGGGCTGCGTCGGCGAGGGTCTTGTCAACGGTCTCCTGTGGGGCGCGGGTTTTGGCCAGGGCGTAGTCGTCTTCGAACTCGATGAAGTTGAGGATGCGTCCGGTGACTAGGTGGGCGACGCGTTCGCCCATCTCGTGTTCGGGCAGCACCACGTGATGCGCGCCGACGCGTTCGAGGATTCGGGCGTGCTGACGGCTCACCGCTTTGGCCCAGATGTTCGCCACTCCCAGGTCGGCCAGTAGTCCTGTGGTCAGGATGCCGGCTTCTAGATCGGTTCCGATCCCGACGACCGCGTGGACCATGTCGTGGACGCCTAATTGACGCAGCGCGACCTCGTCGGTGGTGTTGGCTACTGCGCTGTGCGTGAGCTGATCGGCGTAGGTCTGCACCACGTGGGCGTCGGAATCGACGCCGATGACCTCCCAGCCTTGGCGTATCAGTTCCAGGGCGAGGGAGCCACCGAAGCGGCCGAGGCCGAGCACGGCGATGCGGTTGGTGTCCGGTTTCCTAGCCAACGATGGGTCGCTCCTCCGGGAGTTCGTAACGGCGGGTCCGCTCGCGCAGCGCGAGAGCCGCGGCGGCGGTGATGGGGCCGAGGCGGCCGATGAACATCAGCAGGATCAGGATGACATGCCCGGCGGTGCCGACCTGCGCGGTGATGCCGGTGGACATGCCGACGGTGGCGAACGCGGAGGTCGCTTCGAACAGGACCTGATCCAGCGAGAACGGCGTCAGCGCCATCAGCGCCAGGGTCGACGTCGCCACGAGGGCAACGCTGAGCAGCGCGATGGTCAGCGCCTGCCGCTGCACCCCGGCCGGGAGGCGTCGGCCGAGCGCGTGCACGCTCGGCTCGCCGCGGATCTCGGCCAGGATGACGAAACCGAGCAGCGCGAACGTGGTGATCTTGATGCCGCCGGCGGTGCCGCCGCTGCCCCCGCCGATGAACATCAACGCATCGTTGACCAGCAGGGTCACGTCGTTCATCTGAGCTACGTCGAGGCTGTTGAAGCCGGCGGTACGGGGCATGACCGCGTGGGTGAATCCCGCCAGCAGCTTGCCGCCCCACCCGAGCGAGCCGAGAGTTCCCGGGTTGGTCCACTCGGCGACGCTGATCGCCACCCAGCCCCCGACCAGCAGGACGGCGGTCACTCCAAGAGTGATCTTCGTATGCAGTGACCACCGCTTCGGCGCGCGCCATGCGCGGCGCAACTCGAACAGCACCGGAAAGCCGAGACCCCCGATGATCACCGCAGCCACGATCGGCAGGCAGATCAGCGGATCGTCGACGAAACGGATCAAACTGTCGGCGTACAGACCGAACCCGGCGTTGTTGAACGCCGACACGGCGTGGAACACCCCCAGGTAGACCGCCCGACCCCAGTCGTGGCCGTAGCCCTCGGCGAACCGCCAGGACAGCATCACCGCCACGACCGCCTCGACGAGCAGGCTGATCCGCACGACGCCGAACACCACCCGCCGCACGTCACCGACCCCGAGAGCCTTCGTCTCCGCCTGCGTGCCCAACTGCAGGCGCACCCGCAGCCGCCGTGCCACCAGAAGGCCGAGCAGAGAAGCCAACGTCATGATCCCGAACCCACCGACCTGGATCAGCCCGAGGATCACCACCTCTCCGAACGGCGACCAGAAGCTACCCGTATCGACGATCACCAAGCCCGTCACACACACCGCCGACGTCGCCGTGAACACCGCCGTGATCAAGCCGGCGCCCCGCCCCGACTCGGTGGCCAGCGGCAACGACAACAACCCCGACCCCACCACCACCGCCGCCGCAAACCCCAACACCACCAGCCGGGCCGGATGCCGCAACGCCCTCGACACGCGGCCCGTCACCGCCAACGGCAACCGCCAACCCCGCACCCGACCCCACGCCGCTCGCACCACCCCCCACAGCGCGGTCGACAGCCGCCCGACCACCGCCCGCCAACGCGACGCTCCCCGAGCAGGCGACGGATGATCCATCGGCGTCCACGCCAACAACGCGCCACCGAGACCCGCCGCCAAGAAGAGCATCAACACCGCAACCAACCCCAGCAGCAGATGCCCCCAACCCGAATCCATGCCGACATGATCCACCCCCAGCGGCTGACCGATACGGCCGTACCTCAGCTTGCGACTGGCAGGAGTGCGTATTCCAGTGGTGCGAGTTCACCCGCGCCGGCGCCCCGGCCGTAGCGGTTAAGCAATCAGCGCGGTCGGGACCGGTTGAGGCGTGCCTGAGCAGCTCGGAGACCAGTACGATGTCGGCGCCGGCGCGCAGCATGTCGGTGGTATGACGCGGCCGTCGCAGTCGATCCGGTACACCACGATCGATCCGGCCGGAGTGGTGACGTCGCCGGCGGTGCTGAGGACGCCGGTGATTCGGAGCGACTTCCCGACGTAGCCCGAGGTCGGGCCGGACACGCTCAGCGAGGTGGCGTGCCGAGCCACGTCGACGTTCGTCGAGGTCCTGCTCCAGCGGAAGGAGGGGCTGCCGTCCCAGATGACGGTGCAGGCCCTTCAACCCGTCACAGACAAGGAAAAACACGTCCTTGACGCCGCGGTTGCGCAGGTCGGTCAGCACGCTCATCCAGAACTTCGCGCCCTCACCGCCGGTGCCGGCCCACCCCCGAGGATGTCTTTCTCGCCGTCGAGGGTGACCCCGATTGCGGCGTAGAACGGCCGGTTGGCCACCTGCCCGTCGCGGACCTTGACCACGATGGCGTCGATGAACACCGCCGCGTAGATTCATCCAGGGGCCGGTGGGACCAGTCGGTCATCTCCTCGATGACCTTGTCGGTGATCCGGGAGATCGTCTCCTTGCTGACCGAGGCGCCGTAGATCTCGGAGAAGTGGCCGAGATCTCGCCCGTGGTCAGACCTTTGGCATAGCGACAACACGACCTCGTCGACCCCGGACAGGCGCCGCCGCCGCTTACGCACGGGCGCTCGGCGAAGCGGATCTGGTCGACGCCATCCCCGCCGACAAGGCTCTCGAAGCCGAGGTCTTCATTCTCGGACAACTCCTTCTGCAGGCGAACCTGAGCCCCGTCGAACTCGACGAGTTCGTGGCGGAAGGGCAGCAGCTCACAGCGGAGCACCTGTAGGCACCAGGGTGTCGGGGTGGCCGCGTCCGCAGCGAAGCCGGCCATCGAACCTGGAGCCTGGTGCGCCTTGTCCCAACTCAGGGACGGCTCCCCGCCGTCTTGATTCCGGTGATGAATGCGCCCCAGACGGCGGGCTCAAAGCTCAGCATCCCGGCGGCCGGGGCCTTGGAGTCGCGTACGTCGACCTGAACGCCCCGGTCGCGTACCTCGACGCACTGGCCGTTGCTGCCCGAACGGCTCGATTTGCGCCAGGCGTTACGCTCCATGCTTGCTCAGCTCCTTGATCAGCTTGACGGACTCGGCCGGTGACATCGCCAGCGTTCTCAGATTGTCGTACGCGGCCGAGAGCCGCGCCAGATCGCGGCTCGATTCGAGGAACAGCTCGCCGGCCAGGGTCTCGATGTAACCCAGCGGTGGGTCGTCCTGCTCGAAGGTGAGCAGGGCGAAGCCGCTGCTGTCCGCCAGGTGGGCGCCGGCCTCGAAGCGGAGGACCTGGATCGTGACGTTGGGCATTCGGCTCAGCGTGATCAGGTGGTCGAGTTGCTCGCGCAGGGTCTCCGGGCCGCCGACCTCCGTCCGCACGGCCGCCTCGGAGAGGATGGCGTGCATCCGGAGTGGTGTTGGCTGCCGGTGCAACACCTCCTGCCGGGTCATCCGGGCGGTGACCCGCTGGTTGATGGTGTCCGTGTCGGACTCTCGCCCAATGGTGTTGACCTCGCGGGCGTACCGCTCGGTCTGCAACAGCCCCGGCACCAGCATTGGCTCGAAGTTCTTGAGTTCGACGGCCTCGCTCTCGTAGGCGATGTACGTCGCGTACCGACCGCCGAGGCGCTGCCACCATCCGTCCTCGCGCAGATCGCGCGCCTGTTGCAGCAGCGACGTGGCGGGCTCCTCGTTGAGGCTGACGCCGTATGTGACCAGCAGCTCCATCACGTCGCCGGCACGGGGTTTGATCTCGCCCGACTCGATCCGGCTAATCCGAGACGACGAGCAACGGACGAGCTTCGCCGCCTCCTCACCGGTCAGGCCCTTGATCTCGCGGAGTTTGCGCAGCTCCCGGCCAAGCCGCCGAGAGCGCGGTGTCGCTGGCGTGAATCGAGGCATGGCGTGATTCTGCACCAGATCGGCTCGCTCGTGTGCACCGCATCGGATGCGCCACGCGCGATGATCTGCCACAAGGACTTGCCTTGCATCACTTGATGCGCAAGTCTGGCTATCGGGCATCACCGATGGGCTCCGCAGGCAGAGAGGTGAGAGTGCTCGTGATTTCCGAAGTCGTACCGATCGTGTTCGGCGGTCTGGTGCCGGGCTTCCTGCTCGGGCTCTTGGCGTTCCGCGTCAAGTCCCGGTGGTGCCCGCGGTGCGGAGAGTCCACCGAGGCCATGCGGCCGGCGGAGCGGGACCGGTGATCGGGCCGGGCCGGCGGCACCGCAACGACCTGCCGATCGGGCGGCGGGTGGCCGAGCTGCGGGCGCGCCGGGGCATGACCCAGCAGGTTTTCGCCGACCGGGTCGGCAAGTCGAAGAGCTGGGTGGACAAGGTCGAGCGAGGTGTTCGTAACCTCGACCGGCTTTCGGCGATCGAGGCGGTCGCCCGGGCTCTGGGCGTCGCCCCGCACGTCCTGCTCCCCGGGAAGGCCCGGCCGGAACCGGCCACCGACGTCGGCGGCGCCGTGGAGCGGGTGCGGGAGGCGTTGGCTCGCCACGACGTACCCGGCTCCGGCAGCGACGGCCAGCGGACGCCGTCGTCGGTGCGGGAGCTTGACCGCCAGGTGGGGTACGCGTGGGCGGCGTATCGGAACGGCCACCATCCCCAGGTGTTGCGGATGCTGCCCGACCTGCTCGGCGACAGCCGCCGGGTCCACCGCACCCTGACGGCGGACGCGTTCGCGGCCGACCTGCTGGTGCGGGTGCACCGGCTCGCCGCCCAGGTGCTCGTCAAGCTCGGCGAGGCCAACCTGGCCTGGCTGGCCGCCGACCGGGCGATGACCGCCGCCACCGGTGACCCACGGCGGGCCGGCCTCGCGGCAGTCTCCCTCACCCAGGCGCTTAGGGCCCTGCGGCGGGGCCGGCTGGCGATGACCGCCGCCCTCACCGCCGTACACCAGCTCGACCCGGCACCGTCACGCGACACCGCGCCGGACGATGTCGCCCTGACCGGGACGCTGCTGATCGAAGCCGCTCTGGCCGCTGCAGCGTGCGGGGACGCCGCCGCGGCCGACCTCGCCGACCACGCGGCTCACCTGGCCACCGTCCACGGCGGACAGCACCATCGTGACGACGAGGGCATCGGGTTCGGCCTCACCGCCGTGGAACTCGCCCGCGCCGTGACCGCCATGAGCGTCGGTGACCACCATCGGGCCATCGCCACGCACCGGCGCGCCACCGACGTCGACGTCTGGCACCGGCTTCCGGCCGAGCACCGGGCCGCTCACCTGATCGACATCACCCGCGCACATCTCGACCTCGGCGATGCCGGCGCCGCCGGCGGCGCCCTGGTCACCGCCGACAGCATCGCCCCCGCCGAGGTACGCATCCGACCCGCCGCCCGTACCGCGCTGACCGCCGTCCTGCGCGCCGGCCCCACCCCGGCCGACGTGGCCCGCCTTGCCGCCACCGTCGGACTGACCCGGCAGTAACCACACCACAGGCCGAACGCCTCCCCGGATGCTTCCGCGATGGTCCAGTCAGCCGGCGCTCTCCCCGAGCACCGACTCGACGCGCCGTCGCAGTCGCTGCGCGCGCGGGTCCGGAAAGCTGCTCAGCAGCGCGACCGCCTCACGCCACCACCGGTGTGCCTCCTCGACGCGCCCGACCTCGATCAGCGCCGCTGCCAGGTGCTCCAGCGCCAAGGCGAGCTGCCAGTCGTCCCCGAGCTGCCGGTGGACCGCCGCCGCCCGCAGGTGGAAGGCGATCGCCTGATCCGGCTGCCCCAGCTCCCGGTACGCCTCGCCGGCCCCGTCCAACGCCATCGCCTCCCGGCTGCGGTCACCCAGCTGACGCTGGATGAAGGCGAGCGCCATCACCGTACCGGCGAGGGCCTCCGCACTGCCGGGGCCTGGCCGATTGCACCCGCCGAGCGAGACGACCACGCCGAGAAGCAGTTGGGCGATGGTGGCTGGGGCGACCTCGGCGCGCACTCACCTTGGGATGCGCAGGCGTCACCCCACTGACCACCGGGACCACCAGTGCTGACGCCTTTGGGTCTTCCCGAAGAGGTCATAAGCGACACCAACAATCAACATGCCGATGACCTGCACAAAGTAAACGACCCGGTGGCCAAATCTGGCTCCGCTCATGCTCCCATCTGCTCCCAACATGCTCCCTCGGTCAGCGCGGCAATCACGGCCATCGGCGAACGGCAAGATCAGGAACCTGCGGGATTGTCGCGAGCGGCGGGCCAATGGGAAGCTGCGTTCCACACCCGACGTCCCCTAATCAGGACGATCGGCCGGCGGGTCCAGAAGTTCCTGGAGGAAAGCGCCCAGATCCAGGGATCCGCCGGACCGGCTGGCTCCGGCACCGCGGTCGCTGATTCCGGGCTGCTCTCTGGCGGTCGCGGCGCGAGTCGCCGCGCAGACGGCCTTGAGCGTGCTGTCCACGCGACTCGCCCGAGCCTTCTCCTCGCCGGCCTCCGCTCGCGCGTCGGAGGCCTCCTGCCGGGCCGCCTCGGCGTCGGCGCGCGCTGTGGTCACCGCCGAGCGGTTGACCTCGCGGCCGAAAAGCCAGCCGACCGCAGTGAAGACTATCGCCTCGACGGCCCCGAAGATGTAGACCCGCCGCTGCCAGACTGCATCGTCAGTGCGGGCGAGCCAAATCATCGCCACTACGAGGGCTGCGAACGCCACGAGCATGGCCAGGGTGACACCGAATTGACGGCGCCAGCGGGCGGCTTCGTCCGCGGCGGCGGCGGTCAGCTCAGCCTCGTTCACGGTTGTCCTCCCCTGGTAGGGCGTCTAGCAGCATGTTCATCACCGCTCGGTGCGTGTCATCCGTTGTCTCGGCGAGGCGGCGGTCCCGGCTCCCGCCGAGCAGAGCGCGGAGCCGGGCAACCAGATCGGACCAGGGCTCGGATCCGTCCAGCCGGGTCAGCAGGGCCTCGACCCCGTCGGCGGGGCCGCCCTGCGACGTCACGAAGACCTGGCGGAAGAGCACGGCGATCGGCATCGCGGAGGCCAGGTCGGCATCGGTCCGTACCCTGCCCCGCACCGCGTTCCGGCAGCGGGCGATAAGCATCTCGTCCGTCTCGTCGATAGCGACGTCCAGGGCGGCCTCGTCGTGTCCCTCCGCAAGAAGCGCGTACGAGTGCGCGACGGCCTCCCAGTCGGTGCCGCTGTAGTCCGGCAGCAGCCGGTGAAGCCCCCGCAACCAACCGGACCCGCCCCGCCGCGCCTGTACGACCGCGGCGATGTACGGATCCCACTGCATCCGGACCGCGGTGAACTCGATGAGGGCCGGACCGCATCGGGTCACCACCGCGGCGAGCACGCCGTCGAGCATGCGCTGAGCGTTGTCGCGGAGGGCGGGAACGATCCCCTCACCGAAACGTACCCCGTCGATGAGGTCGACCCGGCGGGCCAGACCGGCGACCGTCCCGACGTCGTGCCAGCACAGTTGCAGGTTCAGCAAGTTGGCGGCCAGCCCTACGTCGAAGGGAGCACGGAGGCTGACGCCGATGACCCCGGAAGCAACCAGGTGGGCGAAAGCGTCGGGGTCGAAGATGTCGCGCAGCCACACGGCCCGGGCGTGGTCGCGGTGCGCCTGATGGATGACGGTCATCTCGCCCGAGTCGTACGCCGCAGCGAGTGCTGCTGCCGTCATGCGCGCCCGCTCGTCATCGCCGAGCCGGCCGGCCGTCTCTGCCTGCCAGCCCAGCACCTCGGCCCGCGTCGTGGCGCTTTCCATCAGCATCGCCAGCGACTCAGCGGACAAAGCGTCGATCGTGTCCACCGCGTCCCGCGGCCGGCCGGCATCGCGACAGGCGCGCAGGTAGCCGCGGACCACGACCCGGAACATGTCGGCATCCTGCTCACGGTGCGCGTCCACCCACGGGACGGCCTCGGTCATCGCGGACGCCGCCTCGTCGTGGCGTCCTGCGGCGCTGAGCGCCTGACCGCGCAGCCAGGGAATCATCGCGACGACCGTCCAGTGCCTCTCGCGCACCGGGCGGCTCCACGTGCGGCTGACCGCGTCGAGCTCCGTGTAGACGGCGTGGCGAGCCTCGAGGGGCACCTTGACCGCCACCGTGGACACCAGGTGCGCGAGAACCGGATCATCGTGCCGCCGGACCACCGCGCACAGCGACGGACCGGCATCGCCGGGCAGATCATCCCCGGTGACGCGCTCGACCACACCCAGCAGTGCCTCAATAGCCGTCCGGGCGTCGACCGGAAGCGGCAATACCCCCACCAGCAGCCCGAGGATCGCGCCCCGGTGCTCCGCGGCCTCCGGGCGGTGCGCCAGGTACCGAACCCACTGCACAGCCTGGTCGATGAGAGGGCGCTCGCCGGTCTCGCCAGCCTCACGGCATGCCCGCAACATCCCGTCGACCGCCTCGACGACATCCGGGAACGCCGCGGAACCCTGCCGAATGTGGACGCGGACGAGATGCGCCAGGATGCTCGGTTCCGACCGGATGACGCAGTCGACAGCCCGA
Source organism: Micromonospora psammae (assembly GCF_036902725.1). Taxonomy (NCBI): domain Bacteria; kingdom Bacillati; phylum Actinomycetota; class Actinomycetes; order Micromonosporales; family Micromonosporaceae; genus Micromonospora; species Micromonospora psammae. Next base: position 11,057 of record NZ_JBAKHM010000044.1, read on the forward strand.
CCCGCCTCCTCGTTGTCGCCCAGTCCCAGCAGATCGGCGGCGGTACCGAGCAGCCGAGCCGCGAACGCCCTCCTGTTCGGTGCAGTCAGCCGCCGGCCTAGCGTGTCGCGGCCGATAGCGGATGCCTGACGCAGCAGCTCCGCGGCGCACTCCGCGCGGCCCGCCTCAATGGCCTCCTGCGCCACGACACGCAGTCTCTCGAGTTCCTGGAACCGGAGCACCTGCACCGCCCCCAGGCCCGGCAGTCGCGGATCACCATCGTGCTGCCGCACGAGCGTGTCGGCGCGCCGGGCCGCCTCGGCCGCCAGCTCCGGCCGGCCTGCACGAGGGGCGGTCTGAGCCACAAGCTGCAGAGAGGTGAGCAGCCGGGGAACACTCTTCCCGGGAGCATGCTCGGCGTACCGGTCGAAGTGCCGCACCGCCTCGGTCGCGGCGTCCATCGCCTCCTCGGGACGGTCCAGGTCAGAGAGGCAGTCGGCGAGATTCAGATGAACCAGGCCGAGCATGTGCAGCTCCGGCGGCGTAGCTCGGGCCTCGTCGCCAAGCACTCGGATCGCTTCCCCGTACAGATCAAGCTTGTCCCGCGGCAGCTCCAGCTCGGCCGCCTGGCAGAGAAAGAGCGCCAGGCTTTCCGAGTACGTCTGCGGGTCCTCGTCAGCCAGGTCCCGCACCGCATCGAGGTACACCTGGGCCGCAGACCGTGCCTCCGCCAGGAGACCGCGTCCGGCCAGCTCGGCCGAACGCCTCCAGCCAGCGGTGACCTCGCCGAGGGCGGCTCCCTCCGGATCCGGCTCGATGTCATCGATGTCGTCGCCCAACTGGCGCTGCAACGCGGCCGCCTCGTCATGCCGCCCCTGGCGGTCGAACAGGCGGGCGAGCAGCACGAACGGGGCCATCGGGGCGTCATCCGGCTGGGCGCGTGCGCGTTCGACAGCCTCGACCAGCAGCCGCTCGGCCGCGGAGTCATCACCCCGGTTGTTGTGTTTCTCGGCCAGCTCGCACAAGTAATAGATCAGCCGCCGCGCGAGGTCCCGGTTCCAGATCGAGCCTTGGCGGGCGACCTCGCACGCCTCGGCGCGCAGTGCCAGTGCGGCGCCGTCCTGCTCGTCACCCTCCAACGCCGCGGCTTGCACCTGCAACGCCATCGCCAAGGTCTCGCTGCCATCGCCTTCCGACGCCATCAGATGCAGCGTGTCGCCGCGCATCCCGATGCGGAAGAGAGGTTGCTCGGGCGGCACGTCATGGGCGGCGCGAGCGGCCACGTCCGCCCGCAGGTCGGGAATGAGCCCGCCGGTGAGACTGATCGCCTCAACATAGCGTTCCAGCTGCACAAGAATCATGGCACGCAGAATGACGAGCATCGGCGGGAGCGCCGACCGTTCCCCACCGAGGACCCGAGTCACCAGACTGTCCGGCCGTGGCGTCTGCCGGGCCGCCTCCTCCGCGCGGTCGAGCAGAACCAGCGCAAACTCCTGCAGGCTGCGCCGACCGCTGCGGCGCAGATCCTCGACCCGCGCCAGGGCGTCGGATGCGGAAAGCCGGGCGACATAGCGGCTGGTGCGAGGCGCCTCGCCATGAACCCGGGTTTCGGCGACCCACAGCGCCGCCAGCAGAAGGAACCGCCGGGCCCGGACGGCAGCGTCGAGGCCCGCGTCGACCTGGCGCCGGATCGTCTCGGGCGCCCTGTCGTCAGTGCTAACCCGCAGGAGCAGGACCAGTCCTTCGACGGCCTGCCACACCGAGCTGGAGGCGAAGACCGAACCCAGGTAGGCCGGCCCGTCCACGGCGTCCTCGACCACCTGGGCGAGCAGGGTCTCGGCGAGCCGGTCCAGGGGCATCGGCGCCCACCATCGCAGGGCGGTCGAGCTTGGGTAGAGCTCGTGCAGCAGGCCGGCGAGCGGCCTGACCTGGTGGCCTGCGACAGCGGGTAGGCGCCGCACCACCTCATCGGCCTGAGCCGCGTTTCGTGCGGCGAACAGGCTCGGCAGCAGCAACGCCTCGCCGGCCAGTCCGGGGTCACACTCCAGCCGTAGCCGGCGGCCGGCGCGTTCCAGGTGCCGCTGTTCGTGTCGTACCAGCTCGTCCAGCGGGTCCGCCCAGGGCACCGATGTATCCGGCGGGCTTCCGTGATCACGCTCGTGGATGGCGCCGCTGAGCGCGGCGGCGTGCAGCGTGAGCATGTCGCGGCAGCTGGCGGCGCGCCGGACGAGCCTGGCTTCACCTCCGCCGTCCGGACTCGCGCTGCCCAGGTGCTCCCGGAACGTCCGCAACGCAACGTTGAACGCGGCCTTCGTGTCATCCGGGCCGTCGCCCGGCAGCCCGAGAACCATCGGCTCACGGTCGATCCGATACCGCGCCTCGCCTCCTGGGGAGAAGCACCTCCACCAGGTTCCGGCCGAGCGTGCCAGCAGGAGGAAGCGCACCGCATCCGGGCCGACCGCCTCGGCCAACTTCTCGAGCTCGATGCGGTAGCCCTCGACGTAGTCGAATGCCACCAGCACCCGGTGCCCCAGGCCAGTGGCCTCCTGGATCGTGTCGGCGAGCCGGCGCACGTCCTCGGCCTCCGGTGGCTTCCGCACCCCGGCGACCCAACCCTGCCGGAACAGTCGGTCGGCCAGCTCCAGAGCGAGGCGGGTCTTGCCGGAGCCTCCTGGGCCGCGCAGCAGCCTAATCATCGGCGCGCTCGCCGCCTCGTCGATCGCCCACGCGGTCAGCGCGTCGAGTTCGGAACGGGGATGAAAGCTCACAACCCGGTGCCGCGGATCCAACCACCACGAGGGCGGCGGATCGCTCGGCGGTTCGGGAATCCGGGTCGGGGAGGCGATGCCGAACAGCCGACGGGTCAATGCCGCCCGGCGCGTGGCCAGATCCCACCAGGCCGAGCCGCGCGGATGCCGCTGTGCGTTGGCCTCCGCCAAGCCGTCGAAGGCCGCGCAGGCGTGCTGGCTCGGGAGGATCCAACCTTCCGGGGAACCCGGATCGTCGGTGGCCGCCTTCACCACCCCGCACACGGTCCCGGCGTCGATGTCGAGGACGAGGCTGCCGCTCATGCCGGCCGGAATCCGCCCGTCGCGCACCTTGAGCAGCGGTGGGCCGGAGGAGCCGACAACCTGAAACGTTGCGGTGTCCGCGGCCGGGTGGGTCGCTGGTGTGTGACGGCTGAACCCGATCGCCATCGCCTGAGTCCATGGCGACGGCGCCGAGCGCGACAACCACACGACCGGATGACCCGGCGGTGCGTCCACCTTCAGCAGGGCGAGATCCGGCACTTCGTACGTCCGCCCCGCCCCGCCGTGCTCGGGAACGCACACCACCTCTGACACCTGCAACCGGGCGTCGGACCACGCCACCCGCAACCGACCGGCCGTGATGCCCTCGACGACATGCGCACAGGTCATGACCTGACTCGAGGCCACGAAGAAGCCGGAGCCAAGGAACCCTCTGGCATCGTCCTCGATCCGGACGGCGCAGTCACGGGCGAGGTCAACGATGTGATCCCTAGGCGGTTGCGGCATGGAAACCTCCCAGCCGCGACACTCCCACAGACAGCACCCGTTGGGGAACAGTAAGTTGTCCGACGTCTCCCTCCCAAGCCCCGATGGCAAACCCCACCACAACTGAACAATGTCGAAGTCCCTTCTTGATCGGAGGCGTGGACGGGGTACGGAGGCTGATCTCGTTCGGTCGTACGCGGCTGGGCTCGTTCTTCCGTACCCCGACACCGCATGAGCGGGAGGTCTGGCCTCCGCATTCGCGCCCCACCGCATCGAAAAAACGATCACCGCGATGGCCGACTCCAAGCCCCTGGACCATCCGCCCGCAACCGGCCCAGCAGCCAAGACAATCATCACCGAATGCGACGCAAAGTTGCAGCGCTACCGCGCCGCCCTCGACGCTGGTGCCGATCCCGCGGTAGTCACCGGCTGGATCGCACAGACCCAGGCAGAGCGCGCCCGTGCCGAAGCGGATCACCGCGAACGCGGGCACCACCCCGCGCCAGTGAGCCGAGCGGAAATCACGACGCTGGTGACCGCGCTGGCGACATCACCACCGTGCTCCGCGACGCCGACCCCGCCGACAAGGCGGAGGTCTACCGGCAACTCGGACTCCGGCTCACCTACCGGCCTGAAACGCAAACGGTGCGCGCTGCAGTGGATCTCAGCGCGCACCGTGGGGCAATGGTTTGTGTCCGAGGGGGGACACAGACCATTGCCCCACCGCCGATGGCCATCGGCAAAACCTTGAAGCTCACGCAGTCCTAGGCGGCCGGTGACCTCTTCGGGCTCGCCGAAGAGGTCGCCGAGCAGGAGCACCTGGTCAGAGAGCTGCCGGTGGGGTTCAAGTCCCAGGTTTCGGGACTTGTGCCTATGTCAGCACGGCGACGTGCAGAGCCACACCTCGATGCGGCTAGACCCGGGTGGCCGGCCACGTGGGTCCCGGGGTTCGAGTCGCCACCACGCTGGCCCTCGGGCTGCCGATGCTCGCCCGCGCTCTCGACGCGGCGTGCCCGCTGGCTGGGTGACCGCCGACGAGGGTCCGCACGCTGACGCCGGACGGCGTGGACGGCTTGATCGATCTGGTCGGCGGTGACTCGCTGCGGTCAGTCGCCGGCCTGGTCAAGGACGTCAAGCGGCTGATCTCCGTCGCTGACATGACGGTGCCCGAGCTGGGCGGCACGTTCGTGGTCCGCCGACTCGACCGATCAGGGCTGGAGACGGTCGCTGCACTGATGGTGGCAGGCACGATCGATCCGCACATCACCCGCTCGTTTCCTTTCGACCAGGCCGCCGAAGCTGTGACCGCCGTCGAGAGCGGTCACACCACCGGCAAGCTGGTGATCGCGTTCCCGGCCTGATCGCCACCGTGGTTGCTGCCCAACACACAAGCACCACAACTCCCCCTGACCCTGCGGCAGCACGGTCTCAACGATCTCGACCTGCCCGGCGGTGATCTGCGCAGTCATGTGACGTCGATCATCGCTGCGAACCTCGACCTCTGCGGTATCGGGTCAAGCCAGCGGTAGCCTCAAATTCCCTTCGACAGTTGGCGTGGCGGACATACCTGGATGACAGCAACCCTCGCGACCAGCCGTCAGTGACACCACGTCACGACCCCGTCTGACTACGGCCCGCGGTAAGTGCTGGTCCTGTCCTTCGGGTGCACCACCAGACGATTGCGGTTATGACGATGACAGTGAAGGCGGGGACGAGCTGGTACGGCGAGCCGACTCCGGCTGAGCGGTCCTGCGTTGCACTACCGAGGTCTAACCGGGATGTGGCCAGGATGAAGGTGAACGGGTTGAGTACGGCGTGGAGCATGATCGCGATCTCAAGGCCGCCGGTGCGCCAGGTGATGATGGCCAGTCCGGTCCAGAGCACGAAGTACCAGACGTTGATGTACGGATCCGTTGAGCCGTGGGCGGCCGTGAACAGCACGCTCGAGACCAGCACCCCGGCGACCAGACCTGCCCGTGGGCTGCGGGTCCAGCTTCCGATGACGCGACCCGCACTCCGGCGCCTCACGTTCCCAGTCGCTCAACCGCAGCTCCTCGGCCGCCCGCCGTCGGACGCGAGCGGAGATGTCGTCGAACGGAACGCCAGCGGACTGCACGTCGAGAGCCAGGCGGATCGCGATAGCCGACACAGCGTGCCAGTCACCGCCGTGGTACCAGCAGCAGTCATGCCGACCACGGCGCGACCCCTCCTCACCAGCGAGTAGGCGGTCCTGGCGGCCCTGGTCTCCCGGCGACATGCAGGCCACGCGGAACGGCCGCGGGTGGGGTAAGTCGGTGGGCACGGACGGTGACGAGCGCGCTCGCGAACCCCGCGCTTTGTCAGCGGCAGATGAATTAGTTGATTCTGCACGGTCCGCTGATGGCACTGTCGCCACCGGCGGATCGTCTCGCTGTCAAGTCCTGCGGGCAGGCGGCCCGGCGCGGTGGTTAGGCTATACGGATGCCGGGGGTGGGTGCTGGAGCGACCTCGATGGCTGACGCTGACGATGTTCGTCAGCTGGCGCTGCCTCAGGCGGTCGATATCGACAGTGACGGCTTCGACTTCCGGGTCGCCGTGCGTCGAGGATACGGAGCTTCTGCTGGGAGATCCCGTCGTGTCCGATGAGGTCGTGCGGTCGCGGTGACCGTCCAGCTCCGGCGGCGGCCGTAGCCCGCGGGAGCGAGGGAAGGGCGGGCCGACCTTCTTTACTGACCGAGCTTTGCCACTGTCAGCAACACCACCGTGTCCTCGTGGGCAACCAGGCGGTGCCGCTCCGGTGGCACGAGGATCAGGTCCCCCTGGCGTCCGGTCCAGCTTGCCGCGGAACCGACCAGTTCGACCCGCCCCCGTAGCACCAGCACCGTCGCCTGGCCCGGGTTCTCGTGCTCGCTGAGCTCGACCCCGCGACGCAACGCGATGATCGTCTGCCTTCTGACGGGCTCCCTCCAGGGCACCGAGCAGTCCCGTCGGTGGCTCGTACTCTAGTACGGGGTACGCCGCTCCCGTCACCTCAGCGAGGTGGGAGCGGGAACGTCAGTCGATGGATCCGTTGGTTGAGGAGGACTGCATGGGCACCCCGTCAGCAGACGTCGAGCAGTACCTGACCGACCTGCAGCACCCCCTCAAGGCGGGCGTACTGGAGCTCAAAGCCGCGATCCTGGCCTCCGACCTGGCCATCACTGAACATGTGAAGTGGAACACTCACGGCTGCCGAGGGGCACCCGTCGAGCTTGGTCTACTGCTCCGGCCGAGTCGGGTGATGGTCTTCCCGGCTTCCGCTGGCGGCAACACTGACCAGGGCCCCGCCGGCACGCTTCCTCGGGGGTCACTCCCGACCGCCGCCGCGCAAACGCTTCGCCCTGGCGATCTCGCCCCGGATCGGGAGCCAGTAGAAGGGGATCAACGCGGTGAT
>NZ_JBAKHM010000045.1:0-16875 GCF_036902725.1 Micromonospora psammae
GGCACCAGGTGGGGACGTCCATCCGCTCCGACGGTGGTCAGCCGGGCCACCCGGGCCGACCCGACCCGATGCCGGATCTCCTCGGCGGGCACGGACCCGACGGTAACAGCCGACACCGGCCATGGTGACTCGTTGTGGCCGGGTGTCGTCGAGCCGGTGGGTGTGCCGGCGGCGCATCCGGAACGCGGATCACAACCCGGTGCGGGTGGACCGGCGCCGCACCTGGGAGCGGCTGAGTCGACCCAGCTGAACCGTGCAGCCGGAGTTCAACCGCCACCTGACCGGCCTGCCTGCGGCGGGTGTTCAGGCTGATCGGGCAGTGTCGGTGATGTGCGCGAGTACGGCCGAGTAGTCCCGGTCGCCGAGGCCGGCTTTCTGGGCTGCCACGACCCACTGCCTGGCGGCCGCCGCGACCGGCAGATCGACACCTGCCGCCTCGGCGGCCGACACGACCAGATCGGCGTCCTTACGGGCGAGTGACAGCGCGAACCGGAGCGGGAACTGACCCGACTCGATCGCTGGCCGCCGTCGATCCGCTTGCGAGCCGACGGGAGTCGCGGACAGGACCTCGAACGCGACGTCACGCGGCAGACCAAGCCCATCCGCGAGAGCGAGCGCCTCACCGACGACAGCGAGCACCCCGAAGAGGGTCGAATTGGCGACCAGCTTGGCGGCCGCGCCGGCACCGAGGGGCCCGACATGCATCGGCGAGCCGAGCGCGCCCAACACCGGCATCCACCGTTGGACAATCGGCTCGGGCCCTCCGACGAATATCCGTAGCGACCCCGACTCGGCCTCCGAGACGCTGCCCAGCACCGGCGCATCGAGGAGGTCAACACCATCCGGCAGCATCCCTGCGAACCGTCGCACGGCAGCTGGCCCGACCGTGGACATCTCAACGAGCGTCGTCGAAGCGGTGGCACCGGCGAGGATGCCCTGCGGGCCCGAGGCCACCGATTGGAGCGCCGCCGGGTCGGACAACACGGTGATGACCAGGGCGGCCTGGCGGGCAGCAGATGCCGGGCTGTCGGCAGCGACCGCGCCACGCGCCACAAGGTCGCTGGCCCGGTGTGTGGTGCGGTTCCAGACAACGAGGTCATGGCCGGCATCGAGCAGCCGCCCCGCAATCCGGCTGCCCATCCCACCCAGACCGATCACAGCGACCGTGGCCATGGCCCCATCCTGCCAACTTCCCCGAACGGTTGGCGCGGTTCAACCGACTTGTCACCGACCGCGTCACCGGTCCGCTGGCCGGGTGGCTGCCCGGCTCTGGCGTCATCATCCGTGCGCCGGTCTTGTCGTACCCGGTGGCGACAGGGCAGACGCGCTTCGTCGACAACTGGCTGTGGGATCGTTCGTCACGTCAGCTCCAGCGAATCTGGATCTGTGATCGCCACTGGTCGACGACGTCGGATCGGCCCTCCGTTGTGATCTCGTCCGCGCGGTTCCAGAGGCTCAGGTAGACCTGCACTGCGGTGCCGGAGAACACCACGTCCGCCCGCTTGGCCGCGATTGGGGTCGTCACGATTGGGCCTTCACTGATCCGTACCGTCCAGGCATGACCGGTGTCGTCGGTCCTCACCATCACGGCGTACGGCTCGGTTGAGTGGAGCCGGCCCTTTCCTCGAGTGATGAAGCCTGTCAAAAGCTCATCGATCCCGTCGGCAGCCAGCACCGGATCGAGGTCTACGTCCGACGCTGTCGGCCACCGTCCATGGACGGCCGAGATCGCGTCTACGCTGTGGATGGTCGTCTCGTGGGCCTGGCGCCGCGCCCAGAATCGGCGCGGCGGTGGGGCGTCCTTGAGGAACACTGCTGCATGGGCGTCCTCCGCTGTCGCTTGCAAGGTATCGACCAGCGCGGAGAGGCCGTCCGAGTACCAGCGGAGCACATCGGCGGCACTCTTGCCCTCGGCTTGTGACGCTGAGGTGTCGTGGTCGGTGTCGCCGCGCAGGTTCGCCGCCGCCCATCTGTGCACCATGCTCTGATGGGTCACGAGTTCGGTGACGTCCCAGCCGGGACATGTGGGTACCGTTGCATCAAACCCGGCTGCGGCAGCCGCCTCGCGGAGTGCGGCGCCGCTGCGGACAAGAGCCGCGAGGTGATCTTCCAAGCTCAAGTGTGTCGGCATGGCGGCATGTTAGAGCCGATGTACCCCGAGTTGCACGGTCGCGTAGGTGCGGCCGGCACGACTGTCGCTGCACGCGGGTCGGCCGAGCGGGCCGTACTCGATCAGGCTCTGTGCGACGGCGACGCCGAACAGGATGAGTTTCTGACCGAGCCCAAGGATCATGGCGTCGAGATCCGTGCTACCGGCGGGATCCGGACTGATCGAGCTCGGTCAGGGCACCGGGATCCTCGCCGAGATGGGTCGCGCCGCCGCCGACTGAGCGACCGACACATGCTGGGAACCCGGCGCGGGGCAGCCACGTCGTAGGGGCCATGACGGGTAGCAGCACCCACGTACCCCAGCCAACGGCCGCCCCCGGCGTCCCCCGAGTCATGACTCCCGCTCGCCTCATGGGACTGGCCCTGGCCGCCGGCCTGGCGCTGGTCACCGGCTGTACGGCGGAGCCGGTCCCCGCGCCGCCCCGGGACCGGGGAGTGCCGGCCGGCGGGTTCCGGCTCGTCGCGTTCGACTCCTGCCCGGAGGCGCTACGGCAGCTGAAGACGGCTGCCAAGGCGTACGTCGGGCCCTGGGGGTTCGGGTCGAACGGGGACATCCGTACCTTCGGCCGCGCCGAAGCGGCTGCCGCGCCCGCCGCGGCGGGCGCGGCGGGGCGGGCGGACGCGGCGGCCAAGGGTTACTCGGGCACCAACACGCACGAGGCCGGGGTCGATGAACCGGACCTGGTCAAGACCGACGGCAGGCGGATCGTCACGGTGAGCCACGGCAAGCTGTACGTGGTCGACCCGGCCACTCGCCGGCTGACCGGAGAGCTGGAACTGGCGCCGGGTGCCGATGAATCTGGCGGGGCCGAGGACGGCCTGCTGCTGCGCGGTGACCGGGCGCTGGTGCTGCGCCGCGACGGGTGGGCCGGGATGGGGAAACCGGCCGTCCCCGAGGGAGGCCCGCGCGACGCCCCGTTGCCGGACGGCATCGTCGGCCCCCGGCTGATCATGGTCGACCTGTCCGGCGAGCCGAAGATCATTGGCGAGTACCGGATCGACGGCGATCTGGTGGACGCCCGCCAGGTGGGCACGACTGTCCGGGTCGTGGTCCGCTCCGCGCCCCGGCTGAACTTCCCGTACCGGGAACGGGCCACCGATGCGCAGCGCACCGCCGCCAACCGCGAGATCATCGACAACGCCACCGCCGACGACTGGCTGCCCCGGTACGAGGTCACCTCCGGCGGGCGAACCAGCGCGGGACAGGTCGGCTGCGAACGGGTGAGCCGGCCGGCCGCCTACTCCGGCACGTCGCTGGTGACCGTGCTCAGCTTCGACCTCGGCGCGGCCACGCTCGGCGCCGGCGACCCGGTCACCGTGATCGCCGACGGCGACACCGTCTACAGCAACGGACCCCGGCTGTACGTCGCCAACGACCAGCGCTGGCGGGTGCTGCCGATGCTGACCGCGCGGAACATCGCACCCGATCCCAGGGACGAGACCACCGAGATCTATCAGTTCGACATCTCGGGCGCGGGTGCCCCGCGGTACGTCGCCGCCGCGTCCGTACCGGGCTGGCTCGTCAACCAGTACGCCATGTCGGAGTGGGACGGGCACCTGAGGGTGGCCACCACCAGTGGCCGTACCTGGGGCGACAGGCCGAACTCGACGTCCGGCGTGCACGTCCTGCGCGCCGACGGCACGGCGCTGACCCAGGTCGGCAAGGTCACCGGACTGGGCAAGGGGGAACGGATCTACGCGGTGCGGTTCGTCGGCGGCACCGGGTACGTCGTCACCTTCCGGCAGACCGACCCGCTCTACACCGTCGATCTGCGTGATCCGGGGGCGCCGACGGTGAGCGGCGAACTGAAGATCAACGGGTATTCGGCGTACCTGCACCCGGCCGGCGAAGGACGGCTGCTCGGTGTCGGGCAGGAGGCGTCCGACCAGGGCCGTGTCCAGGGCACCCAGCTCTCGCTCTTCGACGTCTCCGATCCGGCCGAGCCGACCCGGATCGCCCAGCATCACGTCGAGCAGGGGCACTCCGAGGCGGAGTTCGACCCGCACGCGTTCCTCTACTGGCCGCCCGAACGACTGGTCGTGGTCCCACTGACCGTCCATAACGCGGGCGCCGTGGGCGAGCCTGGTGCGGTGAACGACCAGCGGGTGGCGGGCAGCCCGGGCCTGCCGAGCAACGTGGCGCTGGCGCTGCGAGTCGGCGACGGCGGGTTCACCGAGGTCGGCACGGTCGACCACACGCTGGGCTCGGGGCGTCCCGAGGATCTGACGCCGATCCGCCGGTCACTGGTGGTCGACGGCGTCCTCTGGACCGTTTCCGACGCCGGCCTCAAGGCGACCAGCCTCTCCACCATGAAGACCCTCGGCTGGCTGCGTACGGCGTGACCGGCAGGGTGGTGTCCGGGTCGGGCGGGTCCGCGAGCGCGCGGGTGAGCGCGAGGAGGTCGCCCGGCACGGCTGGCACGGCGCGCCAGGTTTGCCGGACCTGCCTTGCGGCTTCCGCGTCCCCTGGGGGCCGGTGATTCCGGTGCTCGCGATGGTCGCCTGCGCCGTGCTGATGCTGTTCCTCACCGTCGAGACCTGGCTGCGGTTCTTCGCCTGGATGGCGCTGGGGTTCCTCGTCTACTTCCTCTACGTCCGTCGTCGCAGTCGCCTCGCCCACGACGGGCAGGACCGCCCGCCGATGCCTGGCCAGCCGGACCTCGACACCGGCTTCGGCTCCGCGTCGCCCCCGCCGCAATGACCGCCTGATCGTCCCCGCCGAGGACTCCCGGCGCGTACGCCGGCGGCGCGGCCGGCGGGTCAGACCTGCGTGATCACGTTCTTGCCGTACGAGGTGAGGGTCCTCTCCTTGTCGTCGTGCATGAGGTAGAGGGCGAAGTTGTGCACGCCGAGCTCCTTGAGCTCCTGGAGCCTGTCGACGTGAGCCGATTCGGGGCCGACGAGGCAGAACCGGTCGACGATCTCGTCGGGCACGAAGTCGGTGGACGGATTGCCGGCGCGGCCGTGGTGTGCGTAGTCGTAGCCCTCGCGGCCCCTGATGTAGTCGGTGAGCGCCTTCGGCACGACCCCGGAGTCGCCGTAGCGGGCGACCAGGTCGGCCACGTGGTTGCCGACCATGCCGCCGAACCAGCGCAGCTGATCCCGTTGGTGCGCGAGGTTCGTGCCCACGTAGGCCGGCGCGGCCACGCACATCGTGATCGAGTCGGGATCTCGACCTGCTGCGGTGGCCGCGTCGCGTACCGAGCCGATTGTCCAGCGGGCGATGTCGGGATCGGCCGTCTGCAGGATGAAGCCGTCGGCCTGCTCGCCGACCAGCCGCAGCGCTTTCGGGCCGTAGGCGGCCATCCAGATCTCCAGCCGGCCGTCGCGCACCCACGGGATGCGCACCGGCGTGCCGTGGTGTGCGACCTCGTTGCCTTCGGCCAGCTCTTTGATCACGTGCATCGCGTCCTTCAGCGTGGCCAGGCTCGCCGGCGGCTGGCCGATGACCCGCCGGGCCGAGTCGCCGCGGCCGATCCCGCACACCGTGCGGTTGCCGAACATGTCGTTGAGCGTGGCGAAGAGCGACGCGGTGACCGACCAGTCGCGGGTGCTCGGGTTGGTCACCATCGGCCCGACGATCAGGTGCTTGGTCGCGGCGAGGACCTGCGAGTAGATGACGAACGGCTCCTGCCACAGCACGCAGGAGTCGAACGTCCACCCGTAGCGGAACCCGTTGTCCTCGGCGGCGGTGAGGCCGGCGACGACGTCGCGAGCCGGCGGGTCGGTCTGCAGTACGACACCGAAGTCCACCGCTCCTCCTTCTCAAACCAGGTACTGACTGAGATCGCGCTTCAGGAACCTGCCGTGTCCGGCGGCGCCGTGGAAGGCGTTGTCGTCGACCACGACCCGACCGCGGGACAGCACGGTGGTGACCTTCCCGGTCAGCTCCATGCCCTCGTACGCGGAGTAGTCCACGTTCATGTGGTGCGTGCTGGCCGATATGGTCTGCTGGGCCGTGGGGTCGTACACCGTGATGTCCGCGTCGGCGCCCGGCGCGATGACGCCCTTGCGCGGGTAGAGGCCGAACATCCGGGCGGGCGTGGTGGAGCTGATCTCCACCCAGCGCGGCAGGGTGATCTCGCCCTTCACGACGCCCTGATAGAGCAGGTCCATCCGGTGCTCGACGCCGGGCATCCCGTTAGGGATCTTGGAGAAGTCTCCCCGGCCCAGCTCCTTCTGGTCCTTGAAGCAGAAGGGGCAGTGGTCGGTGGAGACCAGCGACAGGTCGTTGGTGCGCAGGCCCCGCCACAGTTCCGCCTGGTGCTCCCGGGGGCGCAGCGGGGGAGAGGCGACGTACTTCGCGCCCTCGAAGTCGGGCCTGGCCAGATCCTCCAGTGAGAGGAACAGGTACTGCGGGCAGGTCTCGGCGAACACGTTCTGCCCGGTGTCGCGGGCCTGGGTGACGGCGTCCAGGGCGTGCGCGGCGGACAGGTGCACGATGTACAGCGGCGCGCCGGTGACCTTGGCCAGCGCGATCGCCCGCGAGGTGGCCTCACCCTCCAGCTCGGGCGGCCGGGTCAGGCCGTGCTGCACCGGGTCGGTCTGGCCGTTGGCCAGCGCCTGCGCGACGAGCTGGTCGATGGCGATGCCGTTCTCCGCGTGCATCATGATCATCGACCCGGTGTCTCGGGCCTTCTGCATCGCCCGCAGGATCTCCCCGTCGGTGGCGTAGAAGACCCCCGGATAGGCCATGAACATCTTGAACGTGTTGACGCCCGCGTCGATGCAGGCCTCCATCTCCTTCAGCGACGTGTCGTTGACGTCCGAAACGATCATGTGGAACGCGTAGTCGATCGCGCAGTTGCCGTCGGCCTTGCTGTGCCACTTGTCCAACGCGGCTAGCACGGACGTGCCCTTGCCCTGTACGGCGAAATCGACGATGGTCGTCGTGCCGCCCCAGGCCGCGGCGATCGTCCCGGTCTCGAAATTGTCCGCCGAGAACGTGCCGCCGAACGGCATCTCCATGTGGGTGTGGCCGTCGATGCCGCCCGGCACCACGTACTTCCCGGCGGCGTCGATCACGCGCTCGGCACCGGCCGCCCACTGCTCGGCCAGACCCGAGTCGGGCGCGGCGAGCGCCGCTATCCGCTCGCCCTCGACCAGCACGTCCGCCGGGTACGCCCCGGTGGCGTTGACGATCGTTCCGTTGCGGATGACGATGCTCACGGCGTCACCAGCGATCCGTACGTGTCGGGACGGCGGTCGCGGTAGAAGGCCCACAGGTCGCGGACCTCGGCCAGCCTGTCCATGTCGAGGTCGCGGACGACGACCTCCTCCTCGGTGTCCGAGGCGGCGTCGCCGACCAACTGACCCCGCGGGTCGACGAAGTAGGACTGGCCGTAGAAGTCGTTGTCGCCCAGCGGCTCCACACCGACCCGGTTGATGGTGCCGACGTAGTACTCGTTCGCCACCGCCGCCGCCGGCTGCTCCAGCCGCCACAGGTACTCCGACAGGCCGCGGCTGGTCGCCGACGGGTTGAAAACGATCTTCGCACCGGCCAGGCCGAGCGCCCGCCAGCCCTCGGGGAAGTGCCGCTCGTAACAGATGTAGACGCCGATGCGTCCCACAGCGGTGTCGAACACCGGATAGCCGAGGTTTCCCGGCCGGAAGTAGAACTTCTCCCAGAACCCCTTCACCTGCGGAATGTGGTTCTTCCGGTGCTTGCCGAGGTAGGTGCCGTCGGCGTCGATCACCGCGGCGGTGTTGTAGTAGACACCGGGCTGCTCCTGCTCGTACATCGGCACGATCAGCACCACGCCGTGCTGCTCGGCGACCTCGCGCATCAGCGCGGTCGTCGGCCCGTCCGGGATGGCCTCCGTGTACGAGTAGTAGTCCGCGTCCTGGATCTGGCAGAAGTACGGGCCGTAGAACAACTCCTGCAGGCAGACCACCTGTGCGCCCTGCGAGGCGGCGCTGCGGATGGCCTCGACCGCTCCTGCGATCATCGACTCCTTGTCGCCGGTCCACTTCTGCTGCACCAGCCCGGCTCGGATGATGTTGCTCATTTTTCCTCCTTCGCGTGCGCGGTGCGCGGCATCGACAGCGCCAGATAGACGAGGAACCCGGCGATCAGACCGACCACCCAGCTGTAGTCGTAGAGCGGCTTGAGCAACGGGATGAGCCCGTCGGACGGGAACGGCCCCTTGCCGGGTGCGGAGTAGGCGCCACCCACCGCGAGGACCGCGCCGACGACGGTGGCGACGATGGCGGCCCAGTTCCACCCGCCGGAGAACCAGTACCTGCCCTCGGGGCGGTAGAGGGCCGGCAGTTGGAGGCTGGTGCGGTAGCGGATCCAGTACCCGGCGATGAGTACGCCGGCGACCGCGCCGAGCAGGCCGCCGTAGAACCCGAGCCAGACGAAGATGTAGATGTTGGGGTCCTGCACCAGGCGCCACGGCTGGATCAGGATGCCGAGCACGCCGGTGATCAGGCCCCCGGTCCGGAAGCTCACCAGCCGGGGCGCGGCGTTGGAGAAGTCGTACGCCGGGCTGACCGTGTTCGCCGCGACGTTCACCGACAGCGTGGCGACCACGACGGTGAACAGGCCGAGCGCGACGACCACCGGGTTGTCGAACTTGGCCGCGAGCTGGATGGGGTCCCAGATCGCCTCGCCGTAGATGACGGCCGTGCCCGAGGTGATCATGATCGACAGGATGGCGAAGAACGACATCGTGGTCGGCAGGCCGAGGACTTGGCCGTACGCCTGCTGCCGCTGACTGCCGCCGAACCGGGTGAAGTCGGGGATGTTCAGCGACAGCGTCGCCCAGAAGGCGATCATCCCCATCAGTGACGGCGCGAACAGCTTCCAGAAGTCGGCGCCCCACCCCAGCTTCGACGGCTCGGACAGGATCGGGCCGAGCCCGCCCGCCTCGACCAGCACCCAGATCAGCAGGGCGACGGCGACCACGATGACGAACGGGGCGGCCCAGTTCTCGAAGCGCCGCAGGGTGTCCATGCCCCGCCAGATGATCGCCATCTCGATCGCCCAGAACAGGAGGAACGAGGCCCACAGCGTCCACGGGTAGTCCATCACCGTCGCCGCGTCGACCCACCAGGAGCCCAGCAGCTTGCCGGCGATCGCGTAGATCGCCTCGCCGCCGATCCAGGTCTGGATGCCGAACCAGCCGCACGCGATGAAGGCGCGCAGCAGGGCCGGGAGATTCGCGCCGCGGACGCCGTAGAACGCGCGGGCGAAGACCGGGAAGGGGATGCCGTACTTCGTGCCCGCGTGGCTGTTCAACAGCATCGGGATCAGGACGAGCAGGTTGCCCAGCGTGATCGTGAGGAATGCCTGCACCCAGTTCATGCCGAGCTGGATGAGCCCGGCGGCGAGCAGATAGGTGGGGATGTTGTGCGCCATGCCGATCCACAGCGCCGCGAAGTTGTACGTGTTCCAGGTGCGCTTTTCGATGGGAACCGGGGCGAGTTCCTCGTTGAAGTAGCGGCTGTCGGCGATCGTCGAGAAGTCACGCAACTCGACTCGGCCGTCCGGATGGGTGATCTGTGTGCCCGGCTCGGCCGCGGTGGTGTCGGCGGGGGGCAGGGGTTCAACGGCCATCGGTCACCTCCCTGTCACGCTGCCGCAACAGTGGCCGTCGAACCGGCGCGTGCTGCGGGTGGGGGCGGATCAGCACGATCTTTACCGGAATGGTGGGTGTCCCGGACCCGTCACGGGCAGCGGCAAAGTGTCCACGCTTGCCATGATCAGGGCACACTCTGTCCACGGGCACGTTCGCGCGGAGCTGTCAATCGCCGCGGTGGATGGATTCGGGCCTCCTGCCGGACCCTTGACCTGTCAGGCGTCGTCGAGTTCGTGCACCAGCAGCGCCACGTACAACGACAACATCGACTCCGGGTCCTCCAGCGACACCCCGAGCACCTGCGCGATCCGCGACAGCTGCTGGTAGTAGGCCGTACGCGACAGGTGCGCCACGGCGGCCGCCGCCGACTTGTTCCCGCCCTGCTCGCAGAAGCAGCGCAGCAGCTCCACCAGCCGGCTGCCCTGGCTGTCGTCGCGCGCCAACAGGGGTCCGAGCTCCCGGTGCGCGAAGGCCCGGACGCGCTCGTCCTCGCGCAGCAGGTGCAGCAAACCACGCAGTCGCACGTCATCCAAGCGGTGGTAGAGCTGGGTGCCGGGGGAGCGCAGCGCGGCACCGGCGACGTGCGCGGCCTCTCCCAGACTGCGCCGCACGTCCGACACCTGCGACACCGTCGTCCCTACGGCCACCACCACGGCACTGGCAGCCGAGCGGTGCACCTCTCTGGCCAGGCGCCGCAGGACCGCGTCGACCGCCGCCTGCGCGGGCAACGACAACAATGCGCGCACGCTGGTGTCGTCCACGACGCCCACCAACGCCGGCACGCTCACCCGCCGAGCGGCCAACGCGGTGGCCTCCGCGAGGTCCCGCAACACCTCCTGCGTGGCCAGTGCGGGGGCGCGCGGCGTGATGCTCCCCGGCCGGATCGCCACCCCGACCAGTTTCCGCCGCTCCAGCGCGACGCCCAACGCGGCGGCCCGGGTGGTCAGATCAGGAGGAGGCAGGGCCTGGCCGAGCAGTTGCGCGAGCAACATCCGGTGCGTCTGCCGCTCCAGGCTCTCCCGATCCCGTGCCACGAGCCGGTGCACCGCCAGTGCCGACGCGGCCCGCTCCGCGACCACCACGTGACGGTGCGGGGGAGGGGCGGGCGAGAGCAGCACCAGCCGTCCCCAGTCGGCGCCCTGCGCGCCGACCGCGGTGATCAGCCAGCCGGCTTCCTCGTCGTAGGCGGTCCGTTGGGACACCGCCACGGACCGGGATCGCCGCCCCCAGTCGGTCAGCAGCTCGATCGGGTCCTGCCCGGCCGCGTCGTACGCGAGCACGTCGTGCCCCAGCGTCTCCAGGACGACCGGCAGCCCGGAGATCCTCGCGACCTCGCGCAACACCTCGGCCGGCTCCGCCCCGGCGACCGTGAGCGCGGTGAACGTCTCGTGCACCTGCTCAGCCGCCCGCAGCTCGGCGAGCTGCGCGTCCACGATCAACGCCACGACCGCCTCCGTGACGGACACGAACTGGGTCTCCCGCGCCAGCGTGATCAATGGAAGCCCGTGTCGTTCCGCGGCCGCCACCAGCGCGTCCGGCACGTGGTCGCTCCAGCGCCGGACCAACTCCACCACGAGCCCCGCCGCGCCGACCGCGGCCAGGTCGTCCACGTACGCCGTCAGGGCCGTTTCCTCGTCCGGCAGCGCGATGCCGGTGGTCAGCACGAGCTCGCCGCCGCGCAGCAGATGAGCGATGTCGGCGACCTCCGCCGCGTGGACCCAGCGGACGGGTCGCTGCATGCCGGCGGACCCCGCGACGACGCGGGGCCGACCGCGCCGGATCACGGGCAGCGCCACCGCTTCTGCGACCGTGGGGTACATGCCGCCTCCCCTGCGACGGTTGCACACAACGTAGCGCCATCGATACCGACCCGTACAGGTTGTCGGTGGCGGCGGACACCGAAGTCTCGGGACACTCGGCTGAGGTACGAGATACGGAGGACGCGATGGCGCATCGGGAGCTGCTGCATCGACACCGGTCCGTGCTGCCGAAGTGGCTGGCCCTCTACTACGAGGAGCCGATCGAGATCGCCAGCGCGCGCGGTCGTCGGGTGACCGATCGCGAGGGCCGCACGTACCTCGACTTCTTCGGCGGCATTCTCACCAACTCGGTCGGCTACGACGTGGCCGAGATCAGCGACGCGGTCCGCGCGCAGATCGACACCGGCGTGCTGCACTCCTCGACGCTGTACCTGATCGAGTCGCAGGTCGCGCTCGCCGAGAAGATCGCGCAGCTGTCCGGGATCCCGGACGCGAAGGTGTTCTTCACGAACTCGGGCACCGAGGCCAACGAGACCGCGTTGATGCTCGCCACGCAGTACCGGCGCAGCGGGCAGGTGCTCGCGCTGCGCAACTCGTACCACGGGCGCGCGTTCGCCACCGTCGCGATCACCGGCATCCGCGGATGGTCGGCCAGTGAGCTCAGCCCGGTCAGGGTGAGCTGGGTGCACGGTGGCTACCGGTACCGCAGCCCCTTCAAGGACCTGTCGGACGCCGACTACGTCAAGGCGTGCGTCGCCGACCTGCGCGAGGTGATCGAGACCGCGACCGCCGGCGACGTCGCGTGCATGATCGTCGAGCCGATCCAGGGTGTGGGCGGGTTCGCCTCCCCGCCCGACGGCCTGTTCCGCGAGTTCAGGAAGGTGCTGGACGAGTACGGCATCCTGCTCGTCTCCGACGAGGTCCAGACGGGTTGGGGCCGCACCGGCGAGCACTTCTGGGGCATCCAGGCGCACGACGTCGTGCCGGACGCGATGACCTTCGCCAAAGGACTCGGCAACGGCCTGGCGATCGGCGGTGTCGTCGCGCGCGCGGAACTCATGGACTGCCTGCGGGCCAACTCGATCTCCACCTTCGGTGGCAACCCGATCTCCACCGCGGGGGCCCTCGCCACCCTCGACTACCTCCTCGACCACGACCTGCAGGCGAACGCCGCGAAGCTGGGAAACCGCCTGATCCACGGCCTTCGCTCGGTCGCCGCGACGCATCCGGTGGTCGGCGACGTACGCGGCAAGGGTCTGATGCTCGCCCTCGAACTCGTCGGCCCGGCCGGCGAACCCGACCCCGCGGCCGCAACCGCCCTGTTGGAGGAGACGCGCGGTCGCGGACTGCTGGTCGGCAAGGGCGGCCTGCACGGCAACGTGATCCGGCTGGCGCCGCCGATGACGCTCACCGAGGACGAGGCCGACGAGGCGCTGGGCATCCTCGCCGAGGCGATCGAGGCGGTGTCGACGTGAGGATCACGCACTGGATCGGCGGCAAGGCGTGGACCGGCACCGCCCAGCGCACGGGCGACGTGTACGACCCCGCGACGGGTCAGGTCGGCGGGCAGGTCGACTTCGCCAGCGCCTCGGACGTCGACGAGGCGGTCAGCGCCGCCGGCGAAGCCTTCTCCCGGTGGCGCAACGCCTCCCTCGCCCACCGGGCGAACGTGATGTTCTCGTTCCGCGAACTGCTCAACGCCCGGAAGTCCGAACTCGCCGAGATCATCACCGCCGAGCACGGCAAGGTGCTCTCCGACGCGGCGGGCGAGATACAGCGTGCGCTGGAGGCGGTGGAGTTCGCCTGCGGCATCCCGCAGTTGCTCAAGGGCGGGTTCAGCGAGAACGCCTCGACCAGGGTGGACGTGTACTCGATCCAGCAGCCGCTCGGCGTGGTCGGGGTGATCTCCCCGTTCAACTTCCCGGCGATGGTGCCGCTGTGGTTCGTGCCCAACGCCATCGCCTGCGGCAACACCGTGGTGCTGAAGCCGAGCGAGAAGGACCCCTCCGCGGCGAACTTCCTGGCGGAGCTCTTCGCCGAGGCAGGGCTGCCGGACGGCGTGTTCAACGTCGTGCACGGCGACAAGGAGGCGGTCGACCGGATCCTCGCGCATCCGGAGATCAAGGCGGTCTCGTTCGTCGGGTCGACGCCGATCGCCCGGTACGTCTACGAGACCGGTACGCGCAACGGCAAGCGGGTGCAGGCGCTCGGCGGCGCGAAGAACCACATGGTGGTGCTGCCCGACGCCGACCTCGACCTCGCCGCGGACGCCGCCGTCTCGGCCGGTTTCGGCTCGGCCGGTGAGCGCTGCATGGCGATCTCCGTCGTCGTGGCGGTGGATCCGGTCGGCGATGAGCTGGTCGGCAAGATCAGCGAGCGGATCGCCGGAGTGCAGGTCGGCGACGGTCGCCGCCCGGGCTGCGAGATGGGACCGTTGGTCACCGGGGCGCACCGCGACCGGGTGCGGTCATATCTGGACGCCGGCCGGTCCGCGGGGGCGAAGCTGGTGGTCGACGGACGCGGTCATCCGATCGACGGTGACGACGCCGGCTTCTGGCTGGGGCCGACCCTCTTCGACCACGTCGACGTGGACATGTCCATCTACACCGACGAGATCTTCGGTCCGGTGCTCTCGGTGGTACGGGTCCCCAGCTACGACGCGGCGGTCGAAGTGGTGAACGCCAACCCGTACGGCAACGGCACCGCCATCTTCACCAACGACGGCGGCGCCGCCCGGCGGTACCAGAACGAGATCGAGGTCGGCATGGTCGGCGTCAACGTGGCGATCCCGGTTCCCGTCTCGTACTACTCGTTCGGGGGTTGGAAGGACTCACTGTTCGGTGACTCGCACGCGTACGGGCCGCACGGCGTGCACTTCTTCACCAGGGCCAAGGTGGTCACCAGCCGGTGGCTCGATCCGTCCCACGGCGGCGTGAACCTCGGCTTCCCACAGAACAGCTGAGCGGGCTCGTCGGCGGACTGGGGCCGCTGGGCCGATCCACGCCCGGGCAGCCTGCCGGTGGGCCAGACTGCACGGGTGAGAGTCACCGCGCTCACCACCAGGTGGACGCCGTGGCGGTTCGTGACCGCCTTCGGTGTCGTCAGCCTGCTGTCGGACGTGGTGTACGAGGGCGCCCGGTCGGTCATCGGCCCCTACCTGGCCACCTTCGGCGCGTCCGCGACCGTCGTCGGGCTGGTCACCGGCGCCGGCGAGGCGACGGCCCTGGCCGGGCGGCTGGCCACCGGACCCCTGGCGGACCGGACCCGCGCCTACTGGCCGCTCGTCCTGGTCGGCTATGCCGTGACCATGGTCGCCGTGCCCGCCCTCGGGCTGGCCACCGCGCTGTGGCTTGCCGCGGCGCTGTTCATCGCGGAGCGCGCCGGCAAGGCGATCCGTGGTCCGGCGCGGGATGTCATGCTCTCGAACGCCGCTGCGGCAGTCGGTCGTGGCAAGGGCTTCGCCGTTCACGAGGCCCTCGACCAGGCCGGCGCCGTTGCCGGGCCGCTACTGGTGGCCGCCGTACTGGCCGCCACCGCGCAGAACTACCGACCCGCTTTCCTCGCCTTGGCCGTACCCGGCGTGGCGGGAGTGCTCCTGCTGCTGTGGCTACGCGCCGGCGTACCCGACCCGCGTCGCTTCGAGCCGGGCCCGCGACCCGGCGCGGCGCCGGCCCCGCCGGCCGCCCGGCTGCCCCGCGTGTTCTGGACCTACCTGGCGTTCACGGTGCTGACCACGGCCGGCTTCGCCACCTTCGGCGTGCTCAGCTTCCACCTCGCCACCCGGCACGTCGTACCGGTGGCGGTGGTGCCGGTCGTGTACGCCGCCGCGATGGGCATCGACGCGATCGCCGCGCTGGCCTCCGGGTGGCTGTACGACCGGGCCGGCTTCCGGGTACTGGCCGCCGTACCCGTCCTGACCGCCCTGATCCCGCTGGCGGCGTTCACCACCACCACGGCGACCGCGGTCGTCGGGGTCCTGGCCTGGGGCGCCGTGCTCGGCATCCAGGAATCCACCATGCGTGCGGCCATCGCCGACATCGTCCCCGCTGCTCGACGGGGCACCGCGTACGGCATCTTCGCCGCCGGGTTGGGCGGGGCGACCCTGGTCGGTGGGCTGCTCACCGGCGCCCTCTACGACTACTCGATCACCGCTCTGGTCATCACCGTGGCCGGGATCCAGGCCGCTGCCCTGATCCTGTTCCTCGCCATCGTCCGACCGGCCATCCGAGCCCGGGCCGCGTGAGCCGGCGACGCAGACCGCCGCACGCCGCGCGAATTGACGACTGGCGGTTCCTGCGGCGGGCGGCGACGGCGCTGGGTACTGTGCCGGGGTGGAGGTTGGATTCGCCCCACCCGTCTCCGGTTCATGGGCCACGCCGGAGAACATGATCCACGTCGCCCGCCGCGCCGAGCAGCTCGGCTACCACTCGCTGTGGACATTTCAGCGCCTGTTGGTCCCCGCCGACCTCGGCTGGAGCGAGACGTACCACAGCGTCCAGGAGCCGCTGACCACGCTGGCGTTCCTGGCCGCCCACACCACGCGCATCCGGCTCGGTGTCGCGGTGCTCAACATGCCGTTCATCTCTCCCGTGGTGCTGGCCAAGCAGACCGCGACTCTCGACATCCTCGCCGGCGGACGGCTCGACGTGGGACTCGGCCTCGGCTGGGCCGACGAGGAGTACCAGGTGACGGGGGTGAGCAAGCAGCGGCGGGGCCCTCGGGCCGAGGAGTTCCTCGCCGTTCTCCGCGCCCTCTGGCAGGACGACGTCGCCGAGCACCGCGGCGAGTTCTACCAGGTCCCGCCGACCCGCCTGGAGCCGAAGCCCGTGCAGCGGCCACACCCGCCGATCCTGCTCGGCGGCCACGCGCCCGCGGCGCTGCGCCGGGCGGGCCGGCTCGCCGACGGTTGGGTCAGCGGCAGCCAGGCGGACCTGACGGGCATCGGCGAGGCGGTCGCGACCGTCCGGGCCGCCGCCACGGAGGCCGGCCGCGATCCCCGCTCACTGCGCTTCGTCTGCCGCGGCGCGGTCCGGGTACGCCCGACGGGCCCGCCCGAGCGCGAGCCGCTCACCGGCACGCTCGAGCAGATCCGGTCCGATGTCGGCCGGCTCGCAGAGGCCGGCATCACCGAACTGTTCGTGGACCTCAACTTCGATCCGGAGATCGGCTCACCCCGCGCCGACGCGCAGGCGTCGCGGCACCGGGCCGACGAGGTGCTCGACGCCCTCGCCCCGATCCGCTGACACCCCCGGACCGGCGCTCACCCGGCCGGGTCGGCTGCCGCGTCCACCGCCGACCACGCCGACCAGCCGGTCACCCGGATCGCGACCACCGGCCCGGCCGGTGGCCGCTGCACGTACTGT
>NZ_JBAKHM010000046.1:0-16834 GCF_036902725.1 Micromonospora psammae
ATTGGCACTGGCTTATCTAGCACCCTGTTGAGTTCTCAAAGAACAACCACACACCGCCGAGAAGCCCTGCTCTGCAGAACCCCCGCCCGGGGCATTTCGTTCATGTCCGCCGCTCTCGCGCCGGGCACTTTTACTACCTTACCTCACCGTCTTCCCCGTGTCAACCGGTGTGTCCCGGTCTGTCACGCTTCGTACGGGTTGGCGCCGCTGACCACGCGCAGCGGCAAACCGCTGTGCTGATCATCGGATTTGGCAGGCCGGCCGCTGCGGTCTCCCGCAAGCTCGCCCGGTTCCCTACCGGTCGACAACCTTACCCGGTCAGTTCCGCTCCGCCAAATCCGCCTCGCGGCGTTTCCGGCGGGCAACCGCCCGGACCGTGTCGGTCAGGAGCGTACCCCTTTTCGACCCGGCGCCAGTCCGGTTCGGCCATCCAGGACTTTCGTCCCGTTTGCCCCGTTCCGCGCTGGCAGAGAGAAAGTTACGCGTCTGCGGGTTTGATCGTCAAATCCGTGGGTAGCGTCCCGCGTCACACCATCCCCGATCGCCTATCCCACCTGGTCAAGGCGCCTCGGGGCCGGGGCCTCGGGACGAACGGCCCGCTCTGCCAGGGAGTAACGCCCTGCCCTGGCGCCTTCTTCCCGGGCAACCATGAGGGCATGACAGTCCTGGTCACCGGCGCGACCGGTCGAGCCGGGCGGCACGTCGCCCGGATCCTGCGAGCCGGCGGACACCCGGTACGCGCGGCGGCGAACGAACCGGGCGCCACGGGCCCCTGGGACGAGGCGGTGCCGTTCTCCTTCACCAACCGGGGAACCTGGGACGCGGCGTTCGCCGGCGTGGACCGGATGTTCCTCATGCGGCCCCCGCAGATCGGCAACGTGAAGCGGGACATGCTCCCCGCCCTGGAGCGGGCACGGCAGCTCGGCGTACGCCGGGTGGTCCTGCTCTCCCTGCAGGGCGCCGAGCGGAACCCGGTGGTCCCGCACCACGCCCTGGAGAAGTGGCTGCGCGGGTCGGGCCTGGAGTGGACCTTCGTCCGGCCGGGGTTCTTCATGCAGAACCTCTCCACCACCCACGCGGCCGACATCCGCGACCGGGACGAGATCGTGCTCCCGGCCGGAGACGGCAGGACCTCCTTCGTCGACGTCCGGGACGTCGCCGCGGTGGCCGCACTGGCGCTGACCGAGGCGGGGCACGCGGGGCGGGCGTACACGCCGACCGGCTCCCGGGCGCTCGGCTACGGCGAGGCGGCGGAGCTGCTGACCGCGGAGCTGGGCCGGCCGATCCGGTACGTACCGGTGGGGCCGCTGCGGTACTGGCGCAGCGCGCGCGGGCAGGGCATGCCGGCCGGGATGACGCTGGTGACGCTGGCGCTCCACACCACCTGCCGGCTGGGCCTCGCCGCCGGCGTCACCACCGACGTCCGTGACCTGCTCGGCCGGCCGCCGATCGGGTTCGCGCAGTTCGTCCACGACGAGCGGGCCGCCTGGTTGCGCGTACCCGGATCCGTTGGTGACCGGCCGGCCACCGCGACCGACGGTCGGCGGCCCACCGCGCGGAACGGCGGCTGACGTCAGCCGGAGGGCCGGCGGGCCGCCCGCCAGCCGCGGACGCCGAGCACCCCGACGGTGGTGCCGATGGCCAGCGACGCGGCGATCAGCAGGGCGTGCACCCAGAGGAACCCGGTCGGGGCGCCCTCGCCCACCGTCCCGGTGGACCAGGCGCGTGGGTCGTTCCAGATGGCGAGCCCGAACCTCGGCCAGATGAGCCAGGTCCACACCCCGACCCCGAGGAGGAAGAGGGACCAGCCGCGCGACAGCACCATGAGTGGCGAGTATGCCAGCGGGCGGGCCGGCCTCCCCCCGCCGCGGCCGGTGTCGCGCCGCCGGTCACACACCCCCTCCGGGAAATTGCCGCAATCGTTTCCACCGATGGTGCCCAGGGCACAGATCCGGAGGAGCGACGACGAACCGGAGGTGTGCAGATGCAGCCGTTCAACCCGTGGACCTGGCGCGACCCGGCGGCGCTCGCCGGGGCATACGACCGGACCGACCTGACCGAGGAGCCCCGGGACCGGCCGGAGAGTGACGGGCCGGACGCCCCCGGTCCGGGGACCCCGGTCGACCTGACCGGCTACCGGGTGGAGGCCACCGACGGCCGGATCGGCGCGATCGACGAGGCCAGCGAGGACGCCGGCGCGCGGTGGCTGGTGGTCGACACCGGCCCGTGGATCTTCGGTCGCAAGGTGCTGCTGCCGGTGGGCACGATCGCCCGCGTCGACCACCTGGAGCGGGTGGTGCACGTCGACCGGACCCGGGAGCAGGTCAAGGAGTCACCCGCCTTCGACCCGGACGACTTCGCCAGGCCGGAGTACCGGGAGCAGGTCGGCAGCTACTACGAGCAGAGCTACCGGAAGGGCTGAGCGGGCCCGCACGCCGCCCGGCCGGCCCCACGGCGCCGCGCCGCCCGCAGCCGCAGGGCCGCGACCACGCCGACCTGAGCGGCGGTACGACCACCGGGCCGGTCGGGATATCCGGCTGTACCCGCCCCGGCCGGCCCGCTAGGCTCGCCCCATGACCAGCGCGACCGCCCACACCACCGACACGTCGTACGACGTCACGGTCGGTGCGGAGCGACGCCGGCGATCCGTCGCCCGCCCGCGCTGACCCCTTCCCTGCGACCGGCGGATCGAGCCGCCGGTCATCGCCGATCGTCCTCGGTCCGCCCGCACTCTCCCCCCTTCGGAGATCCGCGTGACGGCGCGGACCGAGCGAGATCGGCGTACCCATGGATCTGGAAAAGCTGCTCACCGACCGGCTGGCGCCGGCGTTCGCGACCGTGGCCGGCGGCCCGGTCGACCCCGTCGTGCGGCGCTCCCCACGGGCGGACTTCCAGTCCGACGCGGCGCTGGCGCTGGCCCGGCGGCTCGGCCGCCCGCCGCGGGACATCGCCGCCGAGGTGCGGGACCTCGCCGCCCTGGACGACGTCTGCACCGCGGAGGTCTCCGGGCCGGGCTTCCTCAACCTGACGGTCACCGACCGGACGCTGGCCGCCCTGGTCGCCGACCTCGCCGCCGACGACCGGCTCGGCGTGCCGGTGACGCCGGCGCCCGAGACCGTGGTGGTCGACTACTCGGCACCGAACGTGGCCAAGGAGATGCACGTCGGGCACCTGCGCTCCACCGTCATCGGCGACGCGGCGGTGCGGCTGCTGGACTGGCTCGGGCACCGGGTGCTGCGGGTCAACCACCTGGGCGACTGGGGCACCCCGTTCGGGATGCTGATCGAGCACCTGCTCGACCTGGGCGAGACCGAAGCGGCGCAGGAGCTGTCCATGGGGGACCTGGACTCCTTCTACACGGCCGCGCGGCGGAAGTTCGACGCCGACGAGGCGTTCCGGGAACGGTCGCGGCAACGGGTGGTCGCCCTGCAGGGTGGCGACGAGCGGACGCTCCGGCTGTGGCGGCTGCTCGTGGCGCAGTCCGAGCGGTACTTCCTCACCGTCTACGCCCTGCTCGACGTCACCCTCACCGCGGCCGACTTCCGGGGCGAGAGCGCCTACGACGACCGGCTCGGGCCGACCGTCGAGGAGTTGGACCGGCTCGGACTGCTGCGGACCAGCGACGGCGCCGACTGCGTCTTCCCGCCCGGCTTCACCGGCCGCGACGGCGAGCCGCTGCCGCTGATCGTGCGCAAGCGCGACGGCGGGTACGGATATCCGGCGACCGACCTGGCCGCGCTGCGGCACCGGACCGCCGACCTCGGCGCCACCCGGCTGCTCTACGTGGTCGGCCTGCCGCAGCGGCAGCACTTCGAGATGGTGTACGCGGTGGCCGAGCTGGCCGGTTGGCTGCGGTCGCCGACCCGGGCGGAGCACGTCGGCTTCGGCTCGATCCTCGGCCCCGACGGGCGGATGCTGCGCAGCCGGGCCGGCGGTTCGGTGAAGCTCGTCGGGCTCCTCGAGGAGGCGGTGGCCCGGGCCGTCGAGCTGACCCGGGCCAAGAACCCGGAGCTGGACGAGGCGACCATCACCGAGATCGGCCGGGCGGTCGGCATCGGGGCGATCAAGTACGCCGACCTCGCCACCGACCGGGGCCGGGACTACGTCCTGGACTGGGAGCGGATGCTGTCCCTGGACGGCAACACCGCGCCCTACCTCCAGTACGCGTACTCCCGGATCCGGTCGGTGTTCCGGCGGGCCGGCACGGCCGCGCGGCCCGACGCGGCGATCCTCCTCGTCGAGCCGGCCGAGCGGGCGCTCGCCTTCGAGCTGGCCGGCTTCGCCGCGGTCGTCGGCCAGGTCGAGCGGACCCTGGCGTTCCACCAGCTCACCGGCTACCTCTACCGGCTGGCCAGCACGTTCAGCGCGTTCTACGAGCGGTGCCCGGTGCTGCGCGCCTCCGGGGAGCTGCGGGACAGTCGGCTGGTGCTTGCCGACCTGACCGCGCGGACGCTGCGGCAGGGGCTGCACCTGCTCGGCATCCGCACCCCCGAGCGGATGTGACCCGCTGCTTCTACCGTGGCTACCACCGCCCGGGGTCGGGGTCGTCCGGCGGGCCCACCTCCACCCAGGACCGGCCGCGCAGCGTCTCCACCCCGGGCACGCCGTCGACCAGCGCGCCGATGTCCACCACGGAATCCAGGGCGGCGGCCGGGTCGGCCCGCAGCTCGGCGATGGCCGACGGCAGGTCGTCGTCCTCCTCCGACCAGTCGATGTCGGCGGCGGTGAGCTCGGCGACCGCGTGCCCGGTGAGGGCCTGCGCGTCGGTGACCACCACCTCGACCCGGCAGTAGACCTGGAAGGTGCGCGAGGGTGGGAGGTCGATGTCCGCCATGCCGCCAGGATGGACCATTGCGGATCCAGTTCGAGCTCCGGCCGCTCGCCAGCGTGCCGACCGCCGAGTTCTTCGCGGCGGTGCACGACCTCGACCGTCGGCTCATCGCAGCGATGGGCGAGCGGGTCACCGAACTGGCCCGGACCGGGCCGCCGGCGGAGGTGGTCGGCTGGGAGCAGGTACGGTCCGGCATCGCCGAGATCTCATCCTGGCCGCTTCGGGACAGCGGGAGCTGATCAGGATTTCCGGTCGAAGCGGAACAACATCGACCGATAGCGTCGCTGCCGTGACCGCACCTGAGATCACCACCGCCACCCCGGCAGACCGCCCCCGCGTCATCGCCTCGCTGGTCGCGGCCTTCACCAAGGATCCCGTCCTGCGGTACCTGTTCCCGGACGAGGTGACCTATCCGCTGCACGCCGCCGCCTTCTTCGGGCACCTCTTCGACAAGCGGGTGCACAAGGGGACGGTCTGGACGATCGAGCGCGGCGCGTCGGTCGCGCTCTGGGAGCCGCCCGCGGCGGACAACCAGTCACCAGGAAATGATCTCGCCGCGCAGCTCCCCACCGACGCGCTGGCCCGCGTTCATGCCTACGACGAGGCCGTGCACTCGGCACTGCCGGCCGCCCCGTTCTGGTACCTCGGCGTCCTGGGCACGCACCCCGACAAGGCCGGCCGTCGTTGGGGGCACGCCGTCATGCGGGCCGGGCTGCGCCGCGCTGCCGCGGACGGCCTGCCGGCGGTGCTGGAGACCAGCAACACCGCCAACGTCGAGCTGTACCGCCGCGCCGGCTGGCAGGTGCTGCGCGTCGTGGCGGCACCCGTGCCGACCTGGATCATGCATCAGCCGGCCCGCTGAAGGCAGCCGGTAGAAGGCTTGGCGGGTGCCGCCCGCCACGGTCGATGCTCAGGCCGGGCGCAGCTCGTGAATGGCGAAGTGCAGGTCGAGTTCATCCCCGGGTTCGAACCACAGGCCCTCGGCGGCCAGCACGTCGGCGGCGACGATCCGGGCCTGCGCCACGGGTGTCGGGTCGGCACGGAAGCTCGGCCAGACCAGCAGGGGAAAGGCGTGTTCCTCGCCGTGGCGGCGCACGTCGGCGATGTCGCCGAGCGCCGCCGACGGCAGGGAATCGTTGGCCCAGGACCACAACCACGTCCGCTGGACGTGATCCACGCTGCCGATCACGGTGATGCGGCCGTGGAGGAAGTCCCGGCCCCCGCGGGACCAGACGATCGTGCCGTCATCCATGGACCAGTGGTACTGCACGTCGCCGCTGAGCCCGTGCTCGGCGATCATCCGTCCCTGCCGCTGCCCGACCCGGTTCCGAGCCGCAGCGGCGACCGACTCCCACAACTCGTGGTCGTGCGTAGCTCGTCGATCCACGTGGTCCATGGCCCTCCCACCCTCGGCGACACCGTCGGCGGTCAGCCACCGACTCCGCAGGATCGGCACCCTAACTGAGGCCGCGCTCGGCGGGTTCCGTGCCGGCGGCATGATCAGCAGCGTTGGCCTGCCGCAGTACGACGACGGGCCAATCGGCCGGGGCGTTCTCGGACGGCCCGGTCCTCATCGGGGAGCACCTGTTGATCAGATCTCGCCGCAGGCGGTTCCGGCAGTACCGGTAACGACAGAATCGCCCTCGCCCCACGAGTACCTGCTCTGATGGGTATCACCATGGAAAACCCGCGCCGAACGCGTCCGAGCGGCTTGCCGCAGCCGCGGCGGGTATTGGCAGGGGAAGCCAACCCGGAAGGAACTTCATGCGAGCGACTCTGATGTACGGGGCCGGAGACGTGCGGGTCGAGGAGGTGCCCGACCCGGTGCTCCAGGAGCCCACCGACGCGATCGTGCGGGTCGTCCGGACCTGCATCTGCGGCAGTGACCTGCACCCCTACCACACCATGCCCGCATCGGGGCAGGGATCGCCGATGGGGCACGAGTTCCTCGGCGTCGTCGAGGAACTCGGCTCCGAGGTGGCCGGCCTGAAGCGGGGCGCCCTGGTGGTGGCACCCTTCGCGTTCCAGGACAACACCTGCGACTTCTGCCGGGAGGGTGTGCAGACCTCGTGCCGCCACGGGGGGTTCTTCAGCACAGCCCAGGCCGAGTTCGTCCGCGTACCCCAGGCGGCCGGCACCCTGGTCACGCTGCCGGTGGGGGAGGATTCGCCGCTGCTGCCGTCGCTGCTGACCCTCGCCGACGTGTACGGCACCGGCTACCACGCGGCCAAGCGGGCCAACGTCGACCCGCGTACCACCGTCACCGTGATCGGAGACGGGGCGGTGGGTCTACTCGCGGTGCTGTCGGCCCGGCAGCTCGGCGCGCAACGGATCATCCTGATGGGCCGGCACAAGGTCCGCACCGACCTCGGCATCGAGTTCGGCGCCACCGACGTCGTCGCCGAGCGCGGCGAGGAGGGCATCGCCCGGGTACGGGAGCTGACCGGTGGTGACGGCACGCACGCGGTGCTGGAGGCGGTCGGCTACCGGGAGGCGTACGAGCAGGCGCTCGGCGTGGTCCGCGCCGGCGGCGTGATCAGCCGCGTCGGGGTTCCGCAGTACGACGAGGGGCCGCTCGGCTGGGGCATGTTCGGCCGCAACCTCACCCTCACCGGCGGGCCCGCGCCGGTGCGCGCCTACATCGACGAGCTGCTGCCGGGCGTCCTCGAGGGCACCGTCGAGCCGGGCAAGGTGTTCGACCGCACCATCGGCCTGGACGAGGTGCCCGACGGGTACCGGGCGATGGACAGCCGCGAGGCTCTCAAGGTCCTCGTCCGCATCTGACCGAACACCCGCGATGTCTCTCCGCCGGGAACGGGCGCGGCGTGTCGTCTCAGGCGCGTCGCGCCCCTCCGCCCACCTGACCGCCGATGCCCGGCGATGACGTGCGGGACAGCGAGCACTGCCGTTGGGGCCCGACAGTGGCGCCTGGGATCATCCACCCCTATGGATATCCGTGAGGTGACGCCCGGCGGTGACGATCGCCTGGCCCGGGTGTTGCTGTCCGTGCAGCGTGCGGCGTATGCGGTGGAGGCCGCGGCGATCGGTGACGATCGGATCCCGCCGTTGCACGAGACGTTGGACGAACTGCGCTCGGCGCCACTGCGCTGGCTGGCAGCCTTCGACACCGGTCTCGTCGGGGCGATCGCCTGGGCTGAGACCAACGTCGAGGTCGACGTTCACCGGCTGGTGGTTGACCCGGCCTGTCACCGGCGCGGGGTGGGCAGAGCTCTGGTGCGTGCGGTGCTCGTACGCGCCGGCCACCGCCGTACCGTCGTCGCTACCGGGCGCGCCAATGTCTCCGCCCGCGCGCTCTACGACGGGCTCGGCTTCGTGGCCGCGAGCGAGCAGGAGGTGATTCCGCGTCTGTGGGTCACGCGGTATGTCCACGACCCGGCTGCCGTGTCCCTGGCCTGACCGATCCGTGCTGCGGCCTTCGGACCTGGGCAGCGGTTCGTGAGGCCGGGGTGGCCGGCCAATCGCCCGTCGGAGCGGCATTCGGGAGCTGCCCCGGCTGGCTCACACGTCGCCATCGTCGTTGGATGCGCATCTGGCCGAGCACGGACGCCAGCCGTCTCAAAGGGGTATGACTGGTCCGGCCACTGCTGATCCGCGAGCGGTGCCGGTACCTCGACTGGCGCCGACGCCGCTCGCGGTCACTACCGCTTGGCCTCGTGCTCGGCGAGGAGATCCGAAGCCGATCTTTGAGGGCCGGGGTTCGGGGCAGAGCCCCCGAGGTCTTCGAACTCCTCTGCTCGCCTCGTCGGCAGGTTCCGGCCGATGGTGCCCGGATGGGCGCTCGGTGGCGTTGCGCTGGGGCCAAGCGGGGGTCAGCTGCTGGCGCGTCACGGCAACTTGGGCAAGACCGCCAACCATGCGCGGACGCGCTCAGCATCGGGCCCGGCCGGCAACTGATCAACAAGCGGCGCGAGCGGGGCAAGGAGGTTCTTGTGACGGCGAAGCAGCTGGATCTGCTCGATTGGCAGCGTCTGCCAACGATCAGCGAACTCGCCTGCCTGACTCGGCATCAGTGTCACCGCCGCCAGGACGCTTCGGATCAGCGCAGCCCGGTCCCACGTCCCGTCACCCGGCACCGACCCGAGTTCCCCGATAAGCAGGCTGCGCAGAGTGAACGCGTCCGCAGCGGCGCTCCAACGGTCGTAACCGGCGAACCGCTCGGCGTGGTCGGTCAGAGACAGCGCCACCTTCTGATCCGTAGGAGCGTCCCGCAGCCGTTGTCACCCGCCTCGCCTCCCCGCCGGCTTGTGTGCGGCGTTCATCGCGTGGCGGCCGTTGGCGTCGGGCTGGGGTCAGGCTGGGGTCAGCGAGCGTCAGTTTGGAAGAGCGTGCTGAAGCGGTTGTGATGCCCGAAACGCCTGCGGCCGACGGCAGAGCCGGATGCCGGTCGTGCCCCGTCATGACCGCCGGACGCCGCGGTTACTGGCCCGTGGATGGCCCGCGCCGGTGCGAGCGGGTTGCCCTGACCATCGGATAACTTGCCCTATGCCCATCATCGATCTAAGTGCGCCGGCCCGTCCCCCGTCGCCTCGCAGGACGACAAACTCTCGGTTGGTGGCAGCGCTGGCGGTATTGGGGCTCGGGAGCATCAGCTGGGAGCCCTTGGACTCGCCGCACGGAGAAACCGGGGCAGGTGACGACCTCAAGGACCACATTCCGGGGGCGCATGAGCGGTGGTGATGAAGGTTGTCTGTATTGGAAACCGTGGAAGCGACTTGCCGGAATCGGTTCTTAGTCTCACGGCAAATTCTGAATCCACCAAATTTCAGCTAACGGTCGGTAGCGCCTATGCGGTATACGCAATGGCGATCAGGCGGGGGAACCTCGGGCTCCTTGTGCTGAACGACTACGCTCGGCCGATCTGGTCTCATGTCGAACTGTTCGAGTTTATTGACGCCGCGCTGCCCTCGGACTGGAGCTTCACTACCCTGGAAGAGGAAGTTTTCGGCATTCGTGCGCTGTGGGGCTACCGCAGCTTGATTCAAAATCATTCGCATAATGATGACTTGATGGAGCGTAAGCGTAGCGCTTGGAAGGACTTCCTAGTCGACAACGAATGGGCAACCCGAGAAGGCCCAGATCAAGACAAGATGCGAATGCTGAACGAAATGTTCCAATCTGGACGCAGGTTTTTAAGGGCACCTGACAGGAAGTATGGAGGACACGGGCGGAAGTCGCTCGGCAGTGACCCGACTTGACCTGCCTCGCCACGCTGGTTGCCACATCTAGGAGCTGACCGCCGTTGACCGTCGTCTCCCATCCCAACGGGCACGCGGGCACGGGCCGACCGTCAGCTTGGGAATGGCCGCCAAACTTCCCCCACCCCCCGGACAGGTGCCAAGGACTGCGGCGGTCGGTCGGGGTCAAGGGCCGCCGTAGGCCATCGGCGTGCCGACGCGCAGCGCCCTTGACGCCGGGCGGGTGGCGTAGAGGATCGGGCACCCGGGGGACGGGTCACGCCCTGGTTCTCATCGTCGTCAAACTGCGGGCGGCGATCAACGAGAGGCCGGGGGCAAGCAGCTTCGCTGCGCGGCAGCCGATCGCCCTAACCTCAACGGGGAGCAACCCCGACGGCGATCGTCCCGCCTCAGCCCCTCAAGCCCTTGGTAGCCCCGTCAGCGTGGCCGGCCGGCCCGGCCGATGCCGGCCGAAGGTCGCCAGCAGGCCGGGGCCGGGCCGGCGCGGCCCGCTTGCGGGCCGCCTTGATCTGATAGAGCGGAATTCGGCAGTCTGTGACCGTCGCCGGATGTCCCGTTACGGGCATGCTTGATACTCGCGTCCCAGCACATGCTTGACACCTAGCGAGATGGCCTCGGGCCACCTTCTCAGAGGAGGGGCGGAGGCGGGCGGTGGCTGACCTTCAGTCGCCGCATCCGCTACGGCTCGTCGTGGGCCATCTCATCCGGGGAGATCCGGCTAAGGCTTCTGCCGGCATCCGTCTCGACCAGGGTGATGGCTCCGACCCAGCTGCAGTCGTCGGGATATTCCCAGGTCTCGGGGTCAGCGAGTACCTGTGAAAGGTCGCGCCTGTGTATGACCTCGCCTGGGGTCAGTCCTTCCCGTCCGTCATCGGGGATCCACCGGGCGTACCGGCGGACTTCGATGAAGCCGCGGTCGATCAGCGACAACAGGATCTGGGCCAGTTCGCCCAGGGGCATGTCGCGTTCGGCTGGGTCCAGGTCGCCGAAGACGCCCGCTAGGAGGTCCGACTCAAACGCGTTGGTGAAGAAGGCACGCTCGACGTTGGTCAGGCGCTCCCAGTCACGATGGCTCACCGGGCGATCGTGGCACCTCGCACGGCTGCAGGGTCACCCGAGCCCGGACCGGCTGGGCTAGGTTCTGCGTGCCCGTACCTACGTCGTGCCGTATCTGGGCACGAAAAAGCTTGCTCGGCTGCGGCCTTCGGACGTGCGGGCGTTTCTCTCACGGCTCAAGAGCGTGTGTCAGTGCTGCGCGTTGAAGAAGGACGCCAAACGGGCGGAGCGTGAGCGCCCGGCGAGGTGCTGCGCCAAGCAGCCTCGGCAGTGCTGTGAAGCGGTGCTGTCCGATGGTCGATCCGCTATGCCCACCGGCTGCCGCGGGCGGCGCTTCAAGACGCGGTGACGGAGGAGCTGGTGGCGAGCAACCCGGCGAAGGCCCTGCGGATCTCACACCGGTACCGGCCGAAGTTCACGCCGTGGACGGCTGATGAGGCCAAGCGGTTCTTGAAGGCGGCGCGGGATGACCGCTGGTATGCGCTCTACTCGGTCGCTCTGGCCCTCGGCCTTCGCCGCGGTGAGGCGTAGCGCTGCGGTGGGCCGACGTAGACCTGGTGGACAACGTGCTCCGCGTTCGGCAGTCGCTGCAACGCACCGGCGGTGAGCTCCGGTTCGGGCCGGTGAAGACGGACGGCTCGGAGCGGGCCGCGGCTCTGCCGCTCAGTCTGGTCGACGTGCTGCGAGGTCATCGGGCGTTGCAACGGAGGGAGCGGGAGGCGGCCGGGGACCGCTGACAGGAGCATGGATTGCTGTTCACGACGAAGATCGGCACGCCGATTGAGCCGCGCAACATCAACCGGCACTTCGACCAGCTGTGCGAGCGGGCAGGAGTTCGGCGTATTCGCGTGCATGACCTGCGCCATTCCTGCGCGACGCTGCTTTACGACCAGGGCGTGCCGCTCGAACGGATTCAGGACGTGCTCGGGTACAGCTCCCCCACCGTCACCAAGTCGATCTACGTGGAGGCGACGCGCCGGGTGCAGCAGGACTCGGTCGACCGGCTCGGCTTCCTCTTCGACGCGTAGGCGTAGGGGTCAGCCGTGGGGGTCAGAAAGATCGAGGGCCGGTCTCCCGTGATGGGAAACCGGCCCTTGACCTGCTGTGCGCCCGAAGGGACTCGAACCCCTAACCTTCTGATCCGTAGATTCCCAAGACCACTTCGTAGCCGTTCGGCAACGTCCGTG
Source organism: Micromonospora psammae (assembly GCF_036902725.1). Classification (NCBI taxonomy): domain Bacteria; kingdom Bacillati; phylum Actinomycetota; class Actinomycetes; order Micromonosporales; family Micromonosporaceae; genus Micromonospora; species Micromonospora psammae. The sequence goes on from NZ_JBAKHM010000046.1 coordinate 12,291, forward strand.
TCGTCCTGGTCGCCGCGCTTTCGGCAACTGGATCGGTCCGGGCTCGTCCGACTTCGTTCGCCCCGGTGGCTCCCACGCGTGGCTCCCAAACTGTCGGCTTGGGAATTGTCGATCTCCGGCAGGCCACGGGCTTGGCGGCCTGGTCTCGGCAGCCTCGCGTGGCCTCGGCTGGCCCCTGTTGCCCTCGCCCAATGGCACGCTAATGGCACGCCGGGTGCTTGCCCCGACCGCCGGCCGGAAGCGATCGCCGACCACCGCCTTGCAGAGGCGAGTAGCGGGCGCTGAGCGTAGGCGACTGATGGCAACGCCAGTCGCCCATGCCCATCGCCCATCGCCCGTTGCTAGCGGCTATCACCAGTGTCACGGCTCTCGCTGACTTTCCGCTGACGCTTAAGACGCCCACACAGCCTCTCCTGGAGACCTTGGCCGGCCCGCTAATCGCGGTCTACGAACTTAAACAGGGATCGAGGTGCTGGCGGGCCCGTCGGTGGCGAGTCGCCCAGGGTGCTCCGGGCGTCGGATCAGCCTGGCGACGACGGATGTCAGCCAGCCCGGCACCTTGGAAAAACAAGCTGGGCGCATTAGACATGATGTCTACATGTCTCGCGCTCAGACTCTTGCCGCCGCCCTTCTGGCCGTGCTGATGCTGGCCGGCGTAGCCTTCGCCGGTTGGGGTCTGCACGATCTTGCCCGTGCGCGAGGATGCCTGGAGAACGGCGCGGGCGTGTCCGGGTGGACTGGGACCACGATGACGGACGCCGGGTGCCTGATCGAGACGGAGCATCAGGGGACGATCCTGCTCGCGCTGTACGGTCCTGATTTCGGGACTACCTTGCTGGCGATGGCGGTCGCCGTTGGCTCGGCGGTTCTGCTAGTCGTACAGCTCGCGCAGCGTCGGCGGGATCGGAAGATCGCAGCATAGGCGGCTTCCGGCGTCGAAGCGGCCCGCCCAATGCCGAATCCAGTGGGAGCTAGGAGCCCAGAGGACTTGAACCCCAAAAACGCGATCGTGGGACATCGGGAGTGTGAGCGGTCTCTGACCTGCTGTTACCTCCGATTGACTTCCGCCGCCTGACATCTGTTTGCGGCCTCAGGTGGTCCCGATGTGGTCCCGATGATCTTGTCGGGCGAAGTGGTCCGAGGGTGCGGTCTGCGACGGACGCCACGCTGCCCCCATGCCGGGAGACGCCCTGATTTGAGCGGCGGAGCTTCAGTTTGGAAGAGCGTGCTCAGCCGGCCGTGATGCCCGAAACGCCTGCCGTCGAGGGGTGACCAAGTTGCGTCCGGTGCCCGCTCGTGACCGCTGCGCCTCGCGGTTACTGGCCCATGGATGGCCCATTACGGGCACGCCACGGCGCGTCTGCGGGATCTCCTCGGTCAGGCAGGCTTGTCCCTGCGCGAGGTTCCCCGGTCGTGTCAAGGCTCGCCGTAGGCGACCGCGAAGCGGCTTGGCCTTGGCGCGACCGGGGGTTCTCGCGTAGCCCTCGCGGTGCCTGACCGAGGGGAGCCCGCCCCACCCGCTCTTCACTGATCTCCGAGGGAAGGCCGGGGTCCGGGGCGGAGCCCCGGCAGTACACCTCTCGATGTCACACCTAGGGTGAAGTCGTGATCGACATGCAGGTGAGGACAGAGCAGGGGGCGATCGTCGCCCAGGGAAACCGCGGCTTTGACTGGTCGCAGGAACTCATTGATCTCGACCGGTCGGCTTACCCCATGCTCAGTGGGCTCTGCGCCTTCCTGGACACGATGTTCAACCTTCGTCAACTGCCGTCTCTGCTTGACGAGTTGGACCGCTTGCCGTCCGGCGTTGCGCTGGATGACGAGAGCCGAGCGGAAATCCGCCGGCTCTGTGAGGTCGCCCGGGTGGAGCCCCATCGCTATCTGTGGTTCCTCGGCGACTGAACCTGCCGCCAGCAAGCCAGAGCAGCAGTACCACCATCGGCACCAGGCAACTGGTGCGCAGTGTGGCCGGCCGGCCCGGCCGATGCCGGACGGAGGTCGCCAGCAGGCCGGGGCCGGGCCGGCGCGGCCCGCTTGCGGGCCGCCTTGATCTGATAGAGCGGAATTCGGCAACTGCGCGCGCTGCCTGCGCTGCCCCGGGAAGGGCGACGCACACCGCCCGAGCTAGCGAAGCGGCATTCGGGCGACGACTTGCCACTCGTACATCCGCCGGTCTCGGTGCATTTCGCTCAGGTCGACGTGCCTGATGGTGACGGCGGCGGGCTCAGGAGCCACGGACCGCACGGCCTGAACGTATGGCTCGGCGGGGCCATCGGCGGCTAGGTAGGCGACGCTCACGTGGGGCCGGTACCGGCTGGGGTCCTCCGGGACCTGGTCCTCACCGACAATGCGGCCGATGGCGGTCCGGGTAGCGGCTCGTAGTCCCTGGACAGGCTCGGCAGGTATCGCGGGCATGACGATGGCCTCGTCAGCAACGACGACCTGACTGAACTCGACGGCGACCGCGGGCAGTTGGGCGAGCTGCTTGCCTGATTTCGGCGGACACGAAAGAGCCCCCGACCTTGCCGTCTCGGCTGGTCGGGGGCTTCCCCTTGCTCTGTGCGCCCGAAGGGACTCGAACCCCTAACCTTCTGATCCGTAGCCTCGGCGAGGCGGTCCAGATCCGTCCGGATGACGGCCTACGCCCTTGTCGCATGCCGGTTGGCGTCCTGCTTGGTCCTGTCGAGTCCGGGCCTGTTGCTGTCACTCGTTGCTGTCAGGATGTCCGCCGGACGGTGCGCGGAGGGAGTGAGCGGTGGGCGAATGGTTCGAGACTATTGCCGACGTCGAAGCAACCCCCGAAGAGGCTGACCATCTGGGGGCCGAGGTGCTGTCGTGGCTGGTTGAGCAGGGCATCGTCATGCCCGAACCGACGGAATGCATCCTCGGCAACCAAGGGCACCGCCCCGGATTGAACTACACCGCTGCGACCGTCGAACCACGGGATGACCTGCACGAACTTGCCACCAACGGGTTCCGCGTGGTCACGGGGCAGTCAGTGTTCTACTCGATGGGCGTTGACCAGGTCGTCTGCCCACACTGCAACGCAGCCGTGGTGGACGGTCAGGACCATGACTCATGGAGCGACTTCTCACCGGTCATCGACGAGTGGTACCTGGGTGGGGCCGGCGTGCGTGCATGCAGGCACTGCGGCAGACCTGTCGGCATCAACGAGTGGGGATGGAGCCCGCCCTGGGGCTTCGGGTACCTGGGATTCGAGTTCTGGAACTGGCCCTTGCTCGACCCTAGCTTCGTCGCCGCCGTGTCCAACCGGCTGGTCCACCGGACCGTCCAACCATGCGGAAAGCTCTAACCCCTGCTTTGCAAAGATCAAGCGGCCTGTCGGCCGGCGGCGGTGACTGCCGCTGACCTGCTCGACTTGTCGGCTGTTGTCGCTCGTCTCTCCTAGCCGTCGGCCGGCTTGGCTGTACGGATGGCTGTACGGCGGTGTCATTGGTGTCAAGATCTCCGTGCACGTCGTCGTACGCCCCGGCTGATGGTGGGGCCGTTTAGAGGGAGCACCCATGGAGATCCGGGTCAGCAAGCCGTTCGATCCCGCCCGGCTGCTCGCTGACCTACGGATCATCTACGGCGACACCCTGCACAGCACACGATCCTTCGCTGTAGCCGCTGTAGCCGTCGGTGCTGGCGGTGCCGTCCTGCTCCTGACCTTCTCCGGCATGAGTGGCCTCGTAGGCCTCCTACTGGCGCTGGCGGCCTACGGCGTCTACCTCTTCTTCGGCAATTCGCGATCTCTAGGGCGTGCAGTGGCCGACATCCCCGAGATTTGCCAGCACGACGCGCTCCTCATCGTGACCGAAGACCGGATCACCCAGGAGCACCCCTCGATGCGCAGCGAGATCCTATGGTCAGCCATCAGCCGTGTCGTAGAAACCGACGCTGGTTGGTTGCTGTTCTACGGCTCTCGGCAGGCGATCTCGCTGCCCAAGGCGGGCATGGACGAGGACCAGGAGCTACAGTTCCGGGCCTTCCTCACTACGCGTGCGCCGGTAGCAGCCTGAGAGGTGCGACGTCCATCGGCGCGCCGCTGCCGCCAACCGTTCCTCTGCCCCAAGCCCATCTCCGCCGTGAGTCCGCACATCGTGGAACGGGCCTGTTCCCTGGTGTCAACACAACGATCCACCGTGTTGACACCAGGGAACAGGCCTGTTCGGCTTCGCCCGGACTCGCGGTGGAGGTGGGCGGCCTCATCTCTGTCGAAGATCCCCGCCGGAGGCATCGGTTTCGGGTTACTTGGGCAGCCTGCAATCGGCCGGCGCGCCGGCCGATGCCGGCGCTTGCGCCGCCAGCAGGCCGAGCGCGGCCGGCGCGGCCCGCTTGCGGGCCGCCTTGATCTGATAGAGCGGAATTCGGCAGTCTGTGACCCGTCGCCGGACGTCTAACCGCCTAGGTTGCGGATCTCTTCGTACAGGTCGTCCGCCGCGATTGCCCCTCGGTAAGGCTGGGCGCGAAGCATCGCCGCGAACCTGTCGAGCCGCTTCTTGATCCAGGAGATTTGGCGGTCCGCTGGCAGGTCGAGGATC